>JADFUQ010000371.1 GCA_015222065.1 Bacteroidota bacterium | reverse complement strand
ATCCATAATTTCTATATTTTATTAGCGTCAATATTTATATTGAGGGATATCATTTTATGTATTCTTGCTAAATTTAAGAATTTTATATTTTTTTGCTTTAAGTTTAGTCTCTAGGATGAAATGAAAGTAGATAAAAATATTATACCAGATGATAAGCAGTTTGAAAGGCTTTTCCGAAATCTTTTTGAAAAATATTTTTTGTCTCTTAAGGTTCATGCTAAACATTTTACCGGAAATGAAGATATCTCTGAAGATTTTGTCCAGGATACTTTTACTCAATTATGGGAAATCCGTTATTCATTTGATTTCCACGGTTCTGTCAAAAGCTATTTATACCAAACCGTACAGAATAAATGTATCAATTACCTGAAACGCCTTAAGGTTGAAGAAAAGTACAGGAACTTTAATAAGCTTAAGATACGTGAAGCTGAACTTTTTAGCAATGACTTCATAGAGAGTCATGTTGGGTCCATTTTGGAAAAAGAACTTAGCGAAAGTATTCGAAATGCAGTTGCCGGTCTTCCTGATCGATGTAAAGAAACCTTCCTCCTGAGCCGGGAAAAAGGACTGACAAATAAAGAAATCGCAATTGAATTGGGAATATCAACAAAAGCGGTTGAAAGAAATATGACCCGTGCATTATCAAGACTACGGGAGATTCTTCGTAACTATTTGACAATTACACTGATTATCTATCTCTTTATTATTTAAATATAAAAGAGATACAAAAAAGTTTTTTCTTCAGGTGTGGGGTTACACCAGGCAATCTTGTTATTAACATATAGAAATTTATGAAAAAAAGAAAGATCAATAAGGAAATCATCTTGAAATGTCTGACAGGAGAGGCAAAAGAGGCAGATATGAAATGGCTGTTAAATTGGTTGGAAAGTGATCCGCGAAATCCGGTTGAATATAATCGCTTCAAAGAAGTTTGGGAAGCTATAGAAGTTAATGGATTGAAGTCGAGTAATGCGCTGGAAAAATCCTGGAAAAAGTTTGAACAACGGGTTATTAATAAAAACAAAAAAAGAAAAATATGCCGGATACAATTCATACGAGCAGCAGCTTCAATTGCCATTTTGCTGGGAATTGGATCAGTTCTTTATCTGCTATTGTCTGATGATCTTCACAAAAAACAAACAGTTACGTCGGAACTGAGAAAGCCTTATATTATCTCTTCGAACGGTAAAAAACATATTTTAAATCCAGGGAAACAAACTATTCGGTACGATGAAATTCTTGATTTGGTTTCTGATAATCAAGAACAACAAAAACATACGTTGGAGCAAGAGATGAATGAGCTTATTGTACCCCGTGGCTACCGCATCAATTTGGAGTTGTCCGATGGATCTGTTGTTTGGTTGAATTCGGAAACAAGGCTAAGGTACCCTCTGCAATTTGCAGGAGATACCAGACGCTTATGTCTCACTGGTGAAGGTTTCTTTAAAGTAAAACATTCAGACACAAAACCGTTTATTGTTGAAACAACAAATTTAGAAATTGAAGTTTTGGGAACTTCTTTTAATGTATCTGCTTTTGACAATGAAAACCAAATAACTACTACCCTGATTGAAGGCTCTGTCAGGCTTCATACAACTAACAATCAGGAAGATATTATCTTGAAACCAAATCAATGTGGTGTTTATTCTTTATCTGACCATGAAATTCAGGTTCACGATGTTGATACAGAATTGAATACCTCATGGATTAAAGATTATTATACATTTAAAAGTGAAAACCTGGATATCGTCATCCAAAAATTAGTTAGAAGTTATGGTATCCCGATTAGCATTACTGATCAGGAACTTAAAAAGTTTAAATTTTCCGGGAAATTAGATATGAAAGATACCCTCTATGAAGTGCTTGAAGTTCTCAAACTGGCCGCACCCATAGAGTATCGTGAAACCAACGGTAAAATAGTAATTCAAAATAAAAACGAATGAATCTTTGGAAAACCCTCACCATTATGAAGATTTCAGCCTTCTTATTAATTATTAATATTTTTCAGGCAATAGCCGGAATCAGTTATTCACAAGAAACAAAACTGTACCTGAACTTAGAACAAGTAACTATTAAACAAGTCTTTGAGGCCATTGAAGAGCAAAGTGAATTCATTATTTTTTATAACGATAAAGTGATTGATACGGAGAACAAAGTGAGTATCAAATTATCTAATTCCAATATAGTTACAGTTCTCGACAGTCTGTCTAAACAAGTTCCGGTTTCATATCGCATCATTGATCGTCAAATTGTTATTGTACCGGTTGAAAAGGAAAGTCAGGAGGCATCTACCCAAATAAGTAAACACATAGTAACAGGATTAGTCACAGACGCTAAAGACAATATTTCCTTACCCGGAGTAAATATTTCTGTTAAAGGTACACTTCAGGGAATTGCAACTGATGCAGATGGGAAGTACTATCTGGAGGTTTCTGATCCAAATGCAATTCTTAAGTTTTCATTTGTAGGATATATCAGCCAGGAAGTGGCCATTAATAGTAGAAGCATTGTAAATATTGCTCTTGAGGAAAACACATGGCAACTGAATGAAGTTATAGTAATGGGATATTCTGAGAAATCCCTTAATGAAATTTCGAGTGCGGTTAAGGTGCTGGATAGTGAAGAGTTGCTTGATGTAACAGCGGCTAATATTGGCACTATGCTACAAGGAAAAGTAGGGGGTGTACAAGTGGTAAATACCGGGGGAAGTCCCGGAGCAATGCCGGAAATCAGAATTCGGGGCACGGGTTCTATCTCAGCCTCAGCTGAACCTCTCTATGTAGTGGATGGAATTATTGGAGGTGATTTCAGTCCAAATGATGTTGAAACCATCACCATTTTAAAGGATGCCGGAGCTACCGGTCTGTATGGATCTCGTGCCGCCGGCGGGGTTATTATTGTTACCACAAAAAAGGGAACTGCCAATAAAATGCGTATCAATCTGAAAACTTCCACAGGCTTTCGTCAAATATCTAACGGAAATTTTCAATTAATGAATAGCGAGGAATTATATGAGATGCAGAGAAAATTATTTTCTCCCTCTACACTTCCTTTAGTCCGGCCCATAGAATTAAAAGAGACGGATTTTGATTGGATTGATGAATCCTTTCGCAAAGGAATGATTCAGGACTACTATCTCTCCATTTCAGGAAAAAGCAATAAAATCTCTTATTACTTTGGAGCGGATATCTATAATGAAAAGGGGACCTTTTTAAACACTGATTATAAAAAGATGAGTTTTCGAAACAATTTGAAATATGAAATATCTGAACGAATTAGTCTTTCCACAAATCTGAATATAAGCAAGTCAACAAATACCACTTATCAATACTATTATTTGTACGATACCTATTTGTATCTCCCCTGGGATAATCCATATGATAGTAATGGGAACCCGAGACTCATTGATGCAACCTCTACTAATTGGTACAGCCGTGACAAAAGAAACTTTATCCATTCAAGTTCTTATAATTCTGACGGAGGTAAAGGACTGGCTATTAACGGAGATGTTATCCTGAATATTAGCATAACAGATTGGTTGTCCTTTTCATCATCCAACAGACTTGCCATCGGAACCGGTTGGTCTTACTCTTTGATTGATCCCAGAGTTAAGGAAGGAATTGCTATCAGTGGCAGCTTATTTAACAGTAATAATTATTCGTCATATGCCATTACCTCCAACATGTTTAAGATAAAAAAGGAGTTTAATAATCACAGTTTCAACGGCTTGATAGGGTTTGAAACAGAGAAGAATTATTATGAATTTATAGGAGCAACCGGTCAGAGTATTCCCGTAGGATTAATTGTCCTTAATGCTGCCTCCGTGCCTTTCAGGGTTACCGGAACACGTACTGAAAGTGCATTCGCCTCAGGTTTCTCACAACTGAATTATAATTATTTATCCCGGTATTATGTGACTCTATCCTATCGAATGGACGGATCCTCAAAATTTGGAGAGAATAACAGGTGGGGAAGCTTTCCTTCCGCTGCTGTTTCATGGCTAATAAGTGAAGAAAAATTTATGGATAAGTTTAGCAGTATTGATATGCTGAAACTGCGGACAAGTTACGGTATTACCGGGAATGCAAATATTGGTGATTTCCAGCATCTGGCCAAATATGCTTTTACTACTCAATATGCCGCTCAACCTGCAGGATTTCCACAAAATCTTCCTAACCCTTCATTGGGATGGGAAAAAGCTCATACTTTAAATATAGGGGTGGATCTAAATGTCTATAAGAGACTGGGAGTAAGCATTGACCTATATGATATCCAGAATAAAAGCCTTCTGCTTAATGTCCCCTTGTCCCCTTCTTCCGGATTTGAATTCCAGTCCCGCAATTCAGGAACAGTGCAAAATCGCGGAATTGAGCTACAGGTAAACTCTACCAATATTCAACGGGGAAATTTTATATGGAAAAGCACAGTCAATTTCTCATTGAACCGAAACAAAGTTATTTCACTGTCAGATGGAGTAGAAGACATTATTACAGGAGTTGAAGCCAAGCAAAAAATTCAGGTAGGCCAGGATATCTATACCTGGTACATGCCCAAATGGTTTGGAGTCGATCCACAAAATGGAGACCCTTTATGGGAAAAGATCAATTATGGTGATGATGGCAACGAAATTTCACGTGAATCTACCACCAATTATAATGAAGCTCAATTTCAACAGGTTGGAACAGCAACACCCAAATTCCTGGGAGGCTTCACCAGCAACATGATATACAAAGGCTTTGCGTTGAAGATGGCATTCAATTATGTATATGGAAACCAGATTTATCATCGGTCAAGACAATTCTTTGATAACGATGGAGCATATATCTCATACAATATCATGAAGTTGCAAAAAGGGTGGACCCGCTGGGAAAATGAAGGCGATGTAGCCACCCATCCCAAAGCCATTGCCAATGGAAACAAATTGTCCAATAATGTTTCTTCCAGGTACATTGAAGATGGAAGTTATTTGAAGTTACGGAACATTACTTTGTCTTACGAACTACCACAAAAAGTTATCGGGAAATTTAATCTTGGATCTGTCCGCCTGTTTTTATCCGGAGATAACCTTTGGACCTGGACAAAATTCTCCGGAATAGATACTGAAGTGTCCATCGTTGGAGATAACTGGATACGTCCCGGGACTAGTGATTTTAGATACCCTACAAGCAGTCAGATTCTCTTTGGTATAGATGTTACCTTTTAATTGTTTATCAATGAAAAAACCAACCTTAATTATAATTATTGCTTTCTCCTTGCTTTTATCCGCTTGTGAACTGTCTTTGACTCCTTACGACGGAATGACCAAGGAAAAGCTCTCTGAATATACAGAGGGTACAGTTTATGCAACAAATGGCAATTATGCCATGATAAAAGATGTTTTGGAATATAAAGGGGTTCAGGATCTTAGAAACACTTATGTTCGCCACTATTTTCAACTTTCAGAATTCCCCGGCGACAACATCTGTCTTAGTGGGTCAACAACAGATCATCTGTTCTATGCAGTAACCTACCGGCATTTTGCCACAATGATGAACACCACATATTTCTGGTTTTGCGGATATAAAATAATAAACGGGACCTGCCAGATAATTGAATCTATTGATGAGGGCCAGTCAACGGAGTTAGATCAGTTATTAGGTGAAAATTATTTTTTGAGAGCTATGATTCATTTTGACCTGGTTCGGTTTTTTGCCCGCCCTTATTCTCAAGGGAAGGATAAGTTGGGAATTATTGTGCGTACTTCCTCTGATGGTCAAGGAGGTGCCCGAAATACCATTGAAGAGGTTTATGATCAAATCATTCTAGACTTATTAAAAGGAGCTGAATTAATGAACAGCCCCAGGGGAAGAAGCTTCACATCAAAAGAAGCTGTATGGGCGCTATTGTCGAGAGTTTACCTTTATATGGAAGACAATGAAAAGGCTATTGAATATGCCAATATGGTTATTGAGTCTGGCCTGTTCCAACTGGAAAGTACTGAAAACTATCCTGATTATTTTAGAAATGCGTTGACCTCTCAGGAGACCATTTTCTGCATTGAACATACCCTGCAGGATGATAAAGCTTTTGGTGCAATCGGATCAATGTATTTATCCGATCAAGGATTGGGATGGGGTGAAATTTATGCTTCCCTCCCACTACGTAATCTGCTAAATAAGAATCCCGATGACATTCGCAATTCATTTATCAAGCCTGAATACAAAACTGATCCTGATGGGAATATTCTGTATGATGCTCAGGGCAAACCCATTGTTGCCGAGAGAAACGGTTATCCTAAATATTACATGACCAAGTTCTCTTATCAGGATGGGGTAATTACACTAAGTTCACCGGTTATTCTTCGCCTGGCTGAGGTTTATCTTAATCGTGCTGAGGCTTATGCCAAAATTGGAACTGACGATAAGGCTCTAGAAGATGTGAATACTATCAGAATAAGAGCAGGTCTTTCAGGCGAAGCATTATTCACTACCTCAAACCTTCAAGGCTATACTTCTGTTTTGGATATTGTACTTGATGAACGCCGGTTGGAATTGTTTACGGAAGGACACAGAACGTTTGACATTTACCGGAACAACAGGGTTATGAACCGAAGCTATCCCGGAGTTCATCTGGATCCGGAACAAAATACCCAATACATTGAACCGACCGATCCCCGCATTATATATTTCATTCCCCAGGATGAAATCCTGGTAAATTCAGAAATGATTCAGAATTCTTAATATAAATTTTTAAATTTTAATTAAATTAATTATGAAAAAGACTAATTATCTTATCAGTTTTACCATGGTTATTTTACTGGCCCTGGTATTAAGTTCTTGCGAAAAAACCCCTGAACCAACCGCTCAGTTTAGCTTTGCTGTAATCGATCTTGAAGTAACATTCACCAATGAATCTGATGATGCGACCTCATATTCATGGAATTTTGGTGATGGGAACACTTCAACAGAAACTTCACCTGTTCACACTTATGCTGATTATGGTTTATACAGCATTTCAATGACCGCAACCGGTGAAGGTGGCGATGCTACTGTAACAAAGGATGTTGAGGTGGAATTTATCCCTCTAATGACCATCGATGGTGATTTCTCAAAGTGGAGCTCTGTTGCTGATTTTGTAGCAGGCGATGGTGGCACTATTAAAAAGGTAAAATTGGCCAGTGATGCGAAATATCTATATATTTATATAGAGGGAACTGATCAAATTAGAGGCTTCTTCGATGTCTATATTGATGCAGATAATAGCACCTCGACCGGTGCAAATACATGGATTTATCCTGCCGGAGCGGGTGCAGAATATTTATTGGAGGGATTTATTTCTGATGCAGGAGATGCAGATCTTTTCCGTGACAATCCTGACACCGAGGACTGGTGTTGGACCGTAGATTGCAGTGCTGCTCCAGTACCGGTTGTTCCTATGGGATCAGGATTCATTACGGCCTCTTCCCTCAATACAGTTACCGGAGGTAAAGCAATTGAATTCTCACTTTTGAGAGCACTTGCAACGGAATTAGGCGACAATATTAACATTGGATTTGTTGATGTTGCAGAAGACTGGAGCATGCAAGGCGGACTACCTGTTATAGGAGCAGAGACATCCAAATTACTTCCCTACTCATTTAATTAATATATTTTAGCTTTTTTTTTAGAAGTCCAAGCGGTTAACCTTTAACCGCTGGACTTTTATTCACTAACACAATGGCATGAGAACACTCTTTTTCTTACTAATAGGTTTAATCTTTAGCGGAACAATCGGAGCTCAACAAGTAATTACCTATTCACCTTCCGATGAGATCATTATAAATCCGGAAAGAGGGTTCTATGCACATAAGCAGTCAACCAATGCGGCAACACTATTAGATAAAGATAATCTTATCAGTCTGAGGGAAAATGAAGGAATCAGCCTGATCCTGATGATCTATTATTTAAAAGACTTTATTGATAGTCCGATTAGTAATGTTGCCCTTTCAAACATTGAAACAAATTTCAATACGATGCGTGAAGCAGGGGTAAAATGTGTACTGCGTTTTGCTTACACATGGAATCAAAACAGTCCCCCTTTTGATCCACCTGTTGCGATGGTAGAAACACACATTTCTCAGCTAACACCGGTTTTGAGATCTGGAAGTGATGTGATTGCAGTAATGCAAGCCGGTTTTATCGGAGTTTGGGGAGAATGGTATTATACTACAAATTTTGGTTTTCCGAATCCCGATTTTCAGAAACGAAACAAGGTTGTTGATGGTTTGTTAACAGTGCTGCCAGACAGAAAAATGATCCAATTAAGGACCCCTGCTCTTAAATATGGTATATGCGATATTGACCATAACGATGTGGTTACAGCTGAAACAGCATTTTCCGGCACCAAAACTTCACGAATTGGGCATCATAATGATTGTTTCCTGGCCAACGAAACGGATTACGGAACCTATGTCGATATTGAAACAGATAAAGCTTTTCTGGAAGCTGAAACACTTTTTCTTCCAATGGGAGGAGAGACCTGCAATCCCAGCAGCTATTCAGAATGTGCCAATTCCCTTGAACAAATGCAACGATTCCACTGGTCCTACCTGAATTCCGGTTATCATCTGACAGTACTTAATGAGTGGGTAGTCAATGGATGTATGCCAGACATTAAAAAGAAACTGGGCTATAGATTTGTGCTCGATGAGGGACAATTCACAGATGAAGCCAAGCCCGGTGGCTGTTTTTCAGTGGATATAAAACTCACAAACCAAGGCTGGGCTGCACCATTTAATCTCAGAGATGTTGAGATCATATTGAAAAAGATTGATGGAGATGAAAAGTATTGGATCAGGTTGCCTGAAAATCCACAATTTTGGCTTCCTGAAGAACAAGATACTATTAGTCACATAATTAAACTACCTGAAAATATCAGCGAGGGCTCCTATCAGATATTTATGAATTTACCAGATCCTGAACCTAATTTGTTTGACCGGCCAGAATACAGCATTCAATTGGCAAATCAAAACACCTGGGATCCTGAGACAGGGTATAATAACCTACAATCTACACTTGAGGTAACATCGTCTGCTTCATCAGGTGAATGCAGTACTTCATTGACCGTTGAACCATTCCCGAGAATACCTCATTTAGAAAAAATTACCTCAGTTAACCAATACAGTATCGCCACTCGTGTCAGGCTTTATCCAAATCCAGTGACACCTTTTCAGGATTTAACGATAGAATTCAACGCCGATTTCCCGGAAAAGGCAGAAATACAAATTATCTCTTTCTCCGGTCAAGTGCTGATAAAGGAACCTGTTGAAATTCACCCCGGATATAATAAGATATCCTTAACCTCGACCAAAAATCTTAGTACCGGACTGTATTTGGTTGTAATTACAGGTACAACCCACAGTTATTTGATCAGTAAATTTTCATTGCAGTAACAGATATTTCATTGTCATGAAAATTGGAGACCGTCTATTATTCCTTAACTTCTTTAGTATGATTCCTCAATCTCCTATAATACTTACCTCTACCGGTACAATAAATACCCGTTTCTTTTCTTTATTCTGCACAATTATCTCAAATGAATCCGCTTCCTT
>JADFUQ010000370.1 GCA_015222065.1 Bacteroidota bacterium | reverse complement strand
TTCTTCCTGACTGCACGTGATGATCTCCTGGTTTGGTCTGTCAATTCATACTTTTCTTCAGAAGGGAATTTTTTTGTTATTTCGAAAATCTCCATTGCCAGAGCATAAGCTTTCTTATAAACTGTTAAATCCCTAAAACTTCCTGCCATATTTCCTGTTTTTACAATTTAGAACTTATTTTACCTTTTGCCAACTGCTTTTTGCCAACTGCTAACTATTCCTAATACGTCAATATTAAGTTGACACGACACTAACTGAAACTCTCGGCTAAGGGTTTAAAGAACCGCATAAACTTCTCATGAGGCACTGAAACACAAATACGTGCATATTTATTTGCTTTTTCCTTGTCAATTCGGGTAAAAAAACTCAGAGTTACACTCCCGATATAATAATCAAGTAATTCATCTTCCGACTTATTAACTATGGCAAAAATCCCAACAGGATCAGAGTTTAAATAGAATTCCTTTGCCAACAGACCTGTTTTCTCCAGATACTTTATATTCTCTGCAATATCATTCCTGGTTTTTTCTCTGAAATTATCAATTGCCTTTCTGCCCTCTTTTGAAGTAAGTAATTCATATACCAGTTGTTGAGAAAAAGCATTTACCCCATTACTTGCATACAACAGGCGAATTTTAAGTTCATCTACCAGATCTGCATTATTAGTATGTACAAACCCGATACGCTGACCGCTTAAACCTACTGACTTACTAAAACTTTCCACTATAATAACATTATCAAACCGAAGGAGTTTTTGATAGAAATCATCATCATCATTATAAAAGACTCTTCTGTACGGACTGTCAAATATTACTATTGTACCTTCGGCATTGAGCTTTTCAACCAATTTAAGTACTTTATCATCTGAGAATTTATCCCCGACCGGGTTATTCGGATCACAAATAATAACAGCAGAATTTTTCAGTTCTTCGGTTTTTTCGAGCAAATCCTCAAATTTATCATAATTGTAATTAATGATCCCCCTGATGGTCATTATGTGTATATATGCACCCCAATAAAATGCGGGCAGATATATATCTTTTACATTTATTGATTGAAATACCAGATCGAGCGCATTCATTCCGCCCGATGTAATTGTAATATTGGCAGAGGATGTTTTATTTCCAAAATAGATATCATTTATAGCTTCCTTAAGTTCCGGAAATCCGGGTATTGGAGGATAAACCTGGATGTTATCATTATTGAAATCAATATTTCCAATTACCTCCGAAAGGTCAATATTACAAACAGCATTGACTCCTCGGTTCAGAAAGAGGTATTCTTTTCCGTTTTTCCTGCTTAATTCTTTAATTTTCTGACCTATACCAACAATTTTTGATAATTTGGCACCACTACGATTAATGTTCATTTATTTTAGATTTTTTTGAGATTTTAGGTTTGCAAAAATACAAATATTATTGAAAGATGGTTTTTCAGGATAATACAAAGTAATATTGGAATGCTGGAATATTGGAATGTTGGAATGTTGGAATACAAATTTAAACCCTCTATTAATGCTTTTCTTTCCATCTTTCCATCTTTCCATCT
>JADFUQ010000041.1 GCA_015222065.1 Bacteroidota bacterium | reverse complement strand
TGGGCGGAAATGGGGAAGTTTTCAGTGGGTTTGCCCACCACTACTTTACTGGAAAATGGTGATGTCCTTGTTGTCTGGTATTCTGGTCCGCATACAGATCAAACGGATATAAGATGGGTTCGTATCAGCCCAAATGTCTGATGTCTTATAGTGTTCCTGTTTTGCGGATGAGTTGAATTGTTTTCTTTATTACTTTTGATTATTTTTTGTAATAAAGAAATTTGTTTTTAATTTATTTTAAAAAGGTATAAATATTTTTTATTTTTGACAAAATATCAACTAAAAAAGAAAGGAAAAAAAATGCAATATCGAAAAATTGGTAAGTGGGGAGTTAAGCTTAGTGTAATTGGTCTTGGTAGTTATTTAACCATTGGTTTCAAGATCGATAAAAAAACAACTAAAGATACAATCAGCAAATATTATGATAGCGGGGTAAATTTCTTTGACACGGCAGATGCTTATAATAACGGAGAAGCTGAACGGGCCCTGGGAGAATGTTTATCCGGCTTTCCCCGGCATAATTTATTTATCTTATCCAAATGCTGGGCTCCTATGTCTGATAATATAAATGATCGCGGACTTTCTGCCAAGCATATTATTGAGTCATGTCATAAAAGTTTAAAACGGTTGGGTACAGATTATTTAGATCTGTTCATGTGCCACCGGCCTGATCCGGATACCCCATTGGAGGAAACTGTCAGAGCAATGGAAGATCTTATACGTCAGGGCAAGGTATTGTACTGGGGTATTAGTGAGTGGCCTGCCCATCTGATTACACGAGCCAACAGGGTGGCTGCTGAAATTGGAGCCCGGCCGATAACTGTTAGCGAACCAAGATATAATTTGCTTTACCGGTTTCCGGAAAGGAATTTATTCCCGGCCACTGAAGCAGAAGGAATTGGCAATGTGGTTTTTTCTTCACTGGCTCATGGCATGTTAACTGGAAAATATAAACCCGGGGAAGAAGCCCCTAAAGGAACACGTGCTGCTGATAATGATACTAATACTATAATCAAAAACATGTACTGGACAGAAGATAATATAAGGAAAGGACAGGAATTGGTAAAAATTGCTTCTGAAATTGGAATTACTGCTGCTCAATTATCCATTGCCTGGTGTCTTAAGAATCCGGCAGTTACCAGTGTAATTACAGGTGCAACCAGTCTTTCCCAGGCTGAAGATAATCTGAAAGCGGCTGACATTGAGATCCCGGATGAAGTAATAAATAAGCTTGATGAGATCTATCCACCGGTTGAAACAGTAGAAAGTGAGGGCAAATAATGAATAAAAAAATTATATTTAAGATCACGGATTATATTGAAAGAGATTTGAAATGGGAAGAGCAGGAATGTAAAAAGCTCGGAATTGATTTTTTTCACTACCAGATGAGAGATGCTTCACCTTCAGATTTAATAAAAAATTTCAAAGATGCTGATATCGTTCTTACAAATATGGCAGATTTTACTGCTGAAGTGATGGATGGACTTGAAAATGTTAAGGTATTGCTAAGACACGGTATTGGTTATGATAAAGTTGATGTGGAAGCTGCAACCAGGAATGGAATAATTTTCGCTAACGAAGCAACAGCTTCCAGTGATGATGTGGCAGAGCATGCAATTATGCTGATCCTTGAAACTTTCCGTAAAAAGAAGCTGCAGGATAAAGTATTGAAAAGATGGATTTATTCAAGGGAATGGAGTTCTGAGGATATTTATCCTATGCACAGGATGAAAGGTAAAACTCTTGGTATTATAGGATGTGGTAATATTGGTTCCCTTGTTTTGAAGAAAATGAGCGGCTTTGGAATGAAAATTCTTGTTAGTGACCCATATCTGAGTGAAGAAAGATATAAGGAACTTGGTATTGAACATGTACCCTTTGATGATGTTATTAAAGAATCAGATATTATTACTATCCATGTGCCTGTAACTAACGAGACCCGGGGTATGTTTCATCTTGAAAAGTTCAGGTTAATGAAAAAAACAGCAGTGATAATTAACACTGCCCGTGGTCCGGTATTAAGTACGGATGATCTGATAACAGCCTTAAAGACAGGGATTATTAGCGGTGCAGGGATTGATGTCTATGAAACAGAACCGCCACATCCTGATTCTGAGATCATTACTATGGACAATGTTATTCTATCGCCTCATATTGCCTGGTACAGCGAGGAAGGCGGATGGGATATCCGGTATATGATTATGGATGATGTAAAGTCTTTTATTGAGGGGAAACCACCTAAATTTGTAATAAACCCGGACGTGTTGAAAAAATCCCGATTAGGTTTTTGAAAATTAGAAATTAGAAATTAGAAATTAAAAATTAAAAAGTCCCGAAAAACACAAATCAAAGATTTTCTAATTTTCGGGATAAAAAGTAAAAAGATAAAAGTTAATAGTTATGTAGTTGAAGACTGCCGACTGCCGACTGAGGACTGGTTTAAAAACGTATAACATACAACAATTAGCGATTAAACTGAGTATGAAGAGTGTTATTTTCCGTATATTTCGATTCTTTTTTGTTGTATCAATTGTCTGCCTGATCGGGCTGGTTTATCTGTTCCTTGATAGCTATTATCTGAGAAGTTTAAGGACGGTGAACAATGCCAGTGATCCACGCTGGCGGGTATTTGATTTTAACAGCCGTCAGGCAACAGAGGGAGACATTTATAATGTTGCTGAGGTACCGGTTATTTCAAAAGTTAAGGAAGTATCACCCCGAAGACTACGATTTTGGTTTTCTCCTCCAATAAAAGCAAAAATCTGGAAAGTCATTGATGTAGAAACAGGGAAAACATTGACCCAAGGGAGCAAGCCTGAAATACAGTTCTCTGATTCAACTTATAATGGGAAGCTGCGTTTTATTCCTGAAGGAGTTCCGCTTTTAAAAGAGCTTTGTATGGATTTTAGTTTCTATCCGAAAGAGGAATACCGGAAAAAAGGATTAAACTGGTCTGATAATTTTTATACTCCAACGTCAGAGATTCCATTCAGCTTGAAAAAGCCTTATTCCATTGATGAGTGGGTAGGGTTTTCAAAAGATGACCCTGAGTTAATTGAAGCTGGAAAAATTCCTGGCGACAGGATAAATAAAACCGTTTCTACTCTCGAACAATCGGAACAGATTTTTGAATTTGTAATGAATAAGATAGTAGATGCCGGCGGAACTCCATCTGATGAAGTTCAGTCTGCTTCTCCTCTTGAGACATATAAATTGTTTATAACCGGAAAAGGGCAGGGGTGGTGTGAAAATAAAGCATTGGTTTATTATCTATTTGCCAATGCAGCAGGAATAAAAACCCGCCTGGTTGACCGGGCGGGAAAGTTTGGTCCGCTTAAACTAACCGGCCATTATTTCTGCGAAAGCTGGATTCCTGAGTATGCAAAATGGGCTTATGTCGACCCGCAGATCCAAATAGCAAATATGAGGAATCATGATGGAATACCCCTTCATACCGTTGATTTGAAGAAACTTGTTGATCTGAATGCACTCCATGGGTCGGTGGCTGCTGTGTATGATGTAGATACAGGAACCTTAATCCGAAAAGAGGGGGAGAGTTTTTACAATCGGTTGAAGAATGGTCTGACCGGTGAAATTGTACTTGCTTATAAATTTGGGTATGGTAACAATAAAAATTTCAGTAAAATCAAAAATTTTCTGAATTATACAACTCTCCTTTATGCACCTTTTACACTGCCAAAATTATACCCGATTAAGTATATATTTATGAATGGATTTATTGTATGTTCAATTATAACTTTGTTTTTGGGTTTTCTGAGATTTAGACAAAAGACTTAATTAATAGATAATTAAATTATGAATATGAATATTTCTGATAAGCTCTATGCCGGCACAGCCCGTATAAACATTATGCCATCAGGCAGTTGTCTCCTGGACGGTTTTGCAGGTCGTGACCATGGATGTGAAGGTGTCCACGACAATTTATATGTTACTGCTCTTGCCTTGTCCAGACACGAGAAAAAATTAGTTATTATCGGTGTGGATACTCTGGCTCTTAACAATGAGCAAATGGATAAAATATGGATGCTTGCAGGTAAAAGGCTTAATTTAAAGCCGGATCAATTATTTGTCAACTGCTCTCATACACATGCCGGTCCGGAAGTTCGTCCGTCATTTAATCATGAAACCTGTGCTCCCGGGGAAGTCGGCAAGCCGGACCCTGCCTATATTGACGAGCTTATTGAAAAGATTTTGCATTCAGCAGATAATGCATTAAAAAACCTTAAACCGGCAGATGCATCCTGGGGGATTGGTGAAACTTTTATTGGTATAAACCGGAGAGCCCCTGACAAAACCATTTATTCACAACAGGCTACCGGTTATGAAAATTTTCCTAATCCGGAAAAGGAAATTGACAGAACCTGTCCGGTTATCCTCTTTCAGGATAAAAAAGGAAAGCCAATTTCACTGGTATTCGGTGCATCCTGTCATCCTACCACCATGCGTTATGATAACTATCTTATTTCTGCCGAATTTCCAGGAGTAGCCCGGCGAATACTTGAAGAAAATCTCGATGGAGCGCCGTCCTTGTTTCTTCAGGGCATTGCAGGAGATGTCAAGCCGCGCCAGGTTGTTGAAGGGAATGGTTTCCGAAGCGGAAATTTTGATGACATAGAAAAAGTGGGAAAAGAATTAGCTGCCGATGTAATAAACACCATTAAAAAAGGTCTCAAACCCCTTGATATTAGAATCGGAACATCTTTAAAAAGGGTAGCACTTCCGTTTGATAAAACCTGGAATGAAGAAACCTATCGTCATTATGCCAGAAAGGAGGAGGCTCAATACAGGAGAGTCTGGGCAGAATACTGGCTTAAAAGATTAAGTGATGGAGAATCTGTTCCCCAATCGATAGACCTTACGCTTTCAATTGTTGAATTGTCCCCTGAACTTCGTCTTCTTGGGATCGCAGGAGAACTGCTTACCGATATTGGGCTTAAAATAAAACATCAGTTTAAAGATGGAAATACCCTGTCCTTTGGATATACCAATGGAGAAGTTGCCTACATCCCGGATGCAGAGACTCTTAGGGAAGGGGGATATGAGGCAATTGAAACGATCTTCTTTTCTCACGATAAGCCGGCTCCTTTTATCGTAGAAACTGAAGAAATTATTCTATCGGGTTTTGAAGAATTAAAAAAAGGATTATAACGATTCAACGTAAAATATTATAAATAAGGAGGTAAAAATGAATAAATTAGCAATTTTCGGAGGTGAATCGTTAATATCAGTAGGGTGGCCAAGATGGCCATATGCCGGAGAAAGAGAACGGGAATTAGTAGATGAAGTACTTTCCAGTGATATATGGGGAGGGACAGGCTTAGGTCCAAAGATTACAGAATTGAATAAGAAATTTGCAGAATACTGTGATGCAAAATACGGTGCGGCAGTGGCAAATGGCACAGTTTCAATGGAACTTTGCCTTGTAGCATGGGGAATCGGACCGGGCGATGAGGTCATAATCCCTGCAGCAACATTTATGGCGACAGCAGTTGCCGTTCATAATGTGGGAGCTACAGTGGTTTATGTGGATGTTGATCCAAAAACATTGAATATAGACAATGCAAAAGTTGCTGATGCCATAACCAACAGGACAAAAGCAATAATTCCTGTACACATTGGAGGTCACCCATGTGATATAGATCCACTTATAGAGATTGCAGGAAAGCATAACATTAAAGTTCTTGAGGATGCAGCACAGGCACATGGAGCTATATACAAGGGACGTAAAGTTGGCTCCCTTGCCGATGTAGCTTCTTTCAGCTTTCAGCAATCAAAAAATTTGCAGAGCGGCGAGGGGGGGATTGTTGTTAGTGATAATAAAGATTTGATAGATCTTATCCACTACAGTTTGGGTAAATTCGGTCGTGGGATACGTGAAAAATATTCGGGTCATATTCACTACCGCTTTGGATGGAACGCTTGCTATACTGAAATCCAGGCTGCCATAGCACTTGCACAACTTGAACGACTGGAGGAACAAACAGAAAAACGAACTGTAAATGCAAAAAAGCTTTATTCGCTAATGGAAAACATTGAAGGAATTGAAACCTTTGAATGGCAGCCATATTGTGATCGTCATGCTCATCATCTGTTTCTTTTACGTTTCAAAAGTGAGAATTTTGAAAATGTAAAGAGGGCTCAGTTTCTTGCAGCGCTCAACAAGGAAGGAGTTTTAGCTTCTTCATTTTATCCTATGGCACTCTATAACCAGCCTTTATATAAGAGTGAGACAAGCCTTTCCATGCGAAAAACCATTTGTCCGGTTGCAGAACAAGCCTGCCGGGAAGTTGTTTTTATCGAGCAAAATTTATTGCTTGCAGATAGCCATAAAATTGAGCTTATTGCAGAGGCCGTTAAAAAAATCAGAAAGAATGCAGCACAACTTCATACAATAGAAATTGAAGAAAGTGAATTTATAGGGTCGTCAGTGCTTAAAAAAGCTGCGAAAAAAAATAGTTAATAATCTTTCTTAAATTTTAGTAGTATATTTCTGCTCAAAAGTATAACAAATGAATAGAACAAAGATAATACTAAATAAGATAAAAAATCCGTGAAAATCTGTGTTATCAGTGTCATCCGTGTTCTATTATATTCATCAAAATAAGGAGTAATTATGGAAGAACAATTTAGATTTGGCATTATCGGTTCGGGTGTGATTAGTGAGTATCATGCTCAGGCAATCAAAGCTCAACCTAATGGAAAAATTGTAGCTATCTCTGATATTGTCAGGGAAAGCGCTGACAAATTCGCGACAAAATATAATTGTGAAGTAATCGACGACTGGCAAAAGATGATTACCAGGGATGACATAGATGCAGTTTGTGTATGTACCCCTACCGGACTTCATGCGCAACAGTCTATTGCTGCCGCAAAAGCAGGAAAACATATACTGGTTGAAAAAACCATGGCAATAAAATTAAAGGATGCGACAGAGATGATTCATGTAGCCAGAGATAATGGCGTGAAACTGGGCGTCATCTATCAAAAACGGACCGAGGAAGCTCCAAATATAATTAAGACGGCTATTAAAGAAGGAGTATTTGGTAAACTGATTTTTGGAGATGCATCTATTAAGTATTGGCGTAATCAGGCATATTACGATAGTGCCGAATGGCGTGGAACATGGGTGCACGAAGGCGGAGGAAGCTCGATAACTCAGGGAAGTCACGGTATTGATCTTCTTCTTTATATGATGGGAGATGTGGAAAAGATCTATGCTAAAATTGATACTGTAGCCCATATAAATATTGAGGTTGAAGATATTGCAATTGCTATTTTAACTTATAAAAATGGCGCTTATGGGCGATTACAAACTGCTTCTGCAACAAACCCGGGGCAGGGAAATGTTTTTGATATCAATGGAACACTTGGCACAGTTGTTCTTGTTGAGGACAAGATCACTAGCTGGGCTGTATCAGATTCTAAGGAAACCCTTGCAAAAGAAACTATAACAGGAATAAAGGGTAAGGCAAGTACTGCGGCTTCATCAGCCACAGAATTTCCCATTGAAGGACATATTATTCAGGTAAAAAATCTTATTTCTGCTGTCAGAACCGGAGAGGAACTCATTTGCTCAGGGGAGGAAGGCCGAAGGTCTCTCCAACTTATCGCGGCCCTTTATGAATCGGCCAGAAGGGGAGAAGAAGTATATTTAGATGAATTACTCTAATAATTGTTTGAAACAAATATTTCTTAATTTATGAAATCCAATTTTTTTGCAAAGCCTGCTGCTGCAATTTTCTTCTTTTTCTTTATTTCCAGTACTGTCGTCTTTAACCAACAATCATTGAAGAGAGATGCAACTGGTATAGATTCCAAAGAGACGTTTCATCCGGACCTTTTAACCGGGCAGTCGAGAGACCTGGGACAGAGATATGCGGAGGCAATGTCTGATTTACTTGATAAGAAGTCTTATGACGAAGGGAAAATTGTCAGGGCAGAATCCCGCCTGTTTTCAAATCCCCTGGATGCTGAATGTGTTTGGTCGGCAGCAACTGTTTCCCGGGATAACAAAGTGTACATTGGTTTGGGGCGTCATTCAGGGACCGCTCATCTGTATCAATATGATCCGGTAACCGATGTGTTACGTGATCTGGGAGATATGGGAGTGGAAACAGGTGAAAATAATTTGAACCGGATAACCCAGGGAAAAATTCACACAAAAATCTTTGAAGGACTGGATGGACGTATCTATTTTGCCACCCATTTCGGACTTTGGTACCTTCATGCTATGCAGAGCGACCCGTTAAGTTATCCCGGAGGCCACTGGCTGTATTACGACCCCGATACTGATTTTATAAAAGACATGGGCATTGCTGTTCCACAGCAGGGGATAATAACTTTGACAATGGATCCTGAGCGACATACCTTGTATGGATTGACATGGCCCAAAGGTCAATTTGTTACTTATGATATTAGTACGCGAAAAACAGTAAACAGGGGTCGAATTAGCAATTGGAATGCAGTTTGCCGAACTATGGTGGTGGATGATGAAGGGAATGTATATGGTTCTACTCTGGAAAACCGCATATTTCGATATAATCCACTGACAGACGAATTGGGGGAACTTACGTCCGTCAGGATACCATCTGGTATTGAGGCAAGAAAAGAACACGCGAGGTCAACAACTGCAAAAAACTTGTGGCGTATTGCCATGTGGGATTCTGTAGAAAAAAAGATTTATGGTATCCATGCGGGAACATCTATGCTATTTGAATATGACCCTTATAACGGACCTGAAGGAAGTATAAAAGCAATAGGACAGATGTGCGATTCCCGGGTACTTGGAACGGACAAGGAAATTCCGTATGCTACATTAGCCTTTACTTTAGGACTGGACCGTAATTTATATTACAGCCCGGTTGGTTACCCTTACAGTTACAGCGCAGAGCAGAAACCGGCTAAAACATCACGTTTAATAACTTATGACATCAGTGAAAGGAAAATTTCAGATCTGGGTCCGATACTGGTTGAGGACAATAAACGAGTATTAGAATTACAGGCTGCTGCAACAGGACCGGATAACACGATCTATTTTGTCGGGGCTGTTGAAGAGAATACTCCTGTAAAAGAGTTTGGCTGGAAACTGGACTCATTGCCCTATAGATTACGGTTGATCATCTATCATCCTGAAAAATAAAAGGTGGAGGAAAAATGAAATATAGATATCTTTTTATACATGTTTTATACTTCTTGCTGTGTGCTTCTGTTACCGGGCAGGAGAAAAATGTTTTTAAACGGAATGCAAGTTTAGGCATTCACTGGGATGGGCTTTATCCATACCCCGATGCAGT
>JADFUQ010000369.1 GCA_015222065.1 Bacteroidota bacterium | reverse complement strand
GCCGGGGAATTTTTTCAAAAAGCAATCCGGTTAGATAAGGGACATATCTGGGCAAAAGAATTTTATGAAGAAACTTTTTGATTGATTTTTAAACAATTTGAAGTTGAAGAAGTGTGTTACAGTGTTATGGGTTACGAGTTACGAGTTACGAGTTGCGTGTTACGGGTTAAGAATTACCTGGTTAATGGTTACTGGTGGCTCATCTCTCATCTCTCTCTTCCTTCCAGCTTCCAGCTTCGAACTTCAAGCTTCTATCTTCACTTTTGCCTTTTGCCTTGACACTGGTTGTCGGGTGCTTTTGACAATACTCTAAAGTTTAAGTTATTCAATAATAATTCTTCCCCGTAATATTTCCGGACCTCTTAATTCAATAAAATATATTCCTTCGGCCAGTCCTTCCTTGTTAAATACAAAACTACTCTTCCTGAGGTTGGAATAACTTCTTAATATCCTGCCTGAGATATCAAAAACAAAACAATCGTATTTTTCATTATCTGGATTAAAGAACTCAATTGTAGACTGACCATAAACAGGATTCGGATAGATTTTGAACTGACCGGATTGTTCCGGTTTCTTACTTATAACGCCTGTAGCAATATGGGTGGTAGCATTCGAATATGATATATATGTGTCATTATTATCGCCTGATAAAATGCCCCTGATCTGGTAATAAATCTCATTTGTTGGCGGGTTCAGATCTGAATAGATGTTAATTGATCCGGGAATTGAATCAATTACAGAAAGAGCGTTCTTATCAGCACCTCTAAGAATCACATATGATATTACATTTGCACCTTCATAATGATTCCAGATCAAACTTTTAATATTATTCCCACCATCATATACTTCAAGGAAAACAGACTTATGGGGCAAACTATATAGTGAGGTATCACCGCATTCATTAATAACTCTTACCTTATACCTGTGTGATTTGGTAACCGGATAAGAAGAGGTATCATTTACAGTAAAGGTTTCAAAATTCTGCCGGGTATTAACAATGTTATATTTTCCCGTGATATTCGATTCTTTATAGAGGAGAACTTTACCATCTCCGGGAACAGGATCAAAACCTACAGTGGTTAATTCAGAATAAATATCAATTGAGATTGAACTGATACCGGGAATAAAAAATGTACTGTGATCCAAACGGCAAGCAACATTCCCTTGATTATCAGTTTTTATCAGGTATGAGCCTGTCTGTCCGAAGCTATCAGATGATCCGAGTACAATAAAACCTGAATCAGATGTTTGTCTGATCTCATATCCATAGTCGGAGTTGGCACCACCATATGTTTTAGCCGAGGTACTATCACCTAAAATATTTGTTTTTAAAATGAGCAGGTCATTTTGTCCGTTTCCATATTTTTCAGTAGACCCTGTGAGAATAAACCCCTTATCAAAAGTCTGGCGAACACTAAATCCATTGCTTTTATCCAATAATTGAGATTTTTCCCATATTATATTTCCTTCGGTATCGATCCACATAAGAAATATTTGATTCCGGAAAGTAACAGATAACCGCCATGTTCCAATAACAATGAATTGTTCATTTTGAGTTTCAAAAATATTTGAATTCAGTACAGTAGTAATGTTTTCGTATTTCTTTGTCCAGATGGTATCACCGTTTGCTTCGAGCTTAGCAATAAACAAACAGCTACCTTCAGGATACTGAAAACCACTATATCCTCCTATAATATACCCTCCGTTTTCAATCTCATTTATAAACTGAAGAGTTAAATGAGATTCTCCTGTTATCTCCTTCTCCGAAACAAATTGTCCATCAGAATTTAATTCAGTGAATGAAATAATTCTCTTATAATTATCTCCCGGTCCAAGTGACCTGGTTCCTGCCAAAATAAAATCTTCATTTTCAGTTTCCAGAAGTGTTGGATCTTTATCCTCATAATCTCCTGTATCAATACTTTTTATCCATGACAGAACACCATCAGGATCAATTTTAATGATCCTCACTTCATGAGGTCCTGATGCACTAATAATGTATCCCCCATCCTGACTCTTTTCAAGACTTATATGATAATTTACATATTCGCCGTTTTCATACACTTTTGTCCAGAGCTTTTCACCAGAACTTAGAAATTTGGTCAGGATAATCTTATTATATCCGTTAACAGGTGCAGTTTTACCGGCAACCAGATAGTCTTTATTTTCTGTAATTTGGATATTTCTGCCCGGAAAAACCGGATTGAACAAATTGTCATTTATAGTTTTTTCAAATGTCTGGGAAAAAGTATTGTTA
Source organism: Bacteroidota bacterium (assembly GCA_015222065.1). Lineage (GTDB taxonomy): Bacteria > Bacteroidota > Bacteroidia > Bacteroidales > VadinHA17 > JADFUQ01. Next base: position 3,226 of record JADFUQ010000369.1, on the reverse strand, counting down.
AAAAATATTAATCCAATAATAATAAAACGAATAGGTTTCATGTGTATAAAGTTATGTTAAACTTCTGTATGTTAATTATTTGTAAAATGCAGTTAATTTAATTCTGTGGTATATGTTACCTCACAAAGTAAATTATTTTTAATGGTGTTCGGTGAACCCTCATCCTGCATTCTTGGTTGAAGTTACTTTATACATGTCCTTTTGTTTTTGTACCTATATTTATTAACCTACTTAAGGATGAGGGTTTCATCCTTAAAAATAATTTTGAAATAAATATAAAGAAAAAGATTATTACAAGAATAGCAAATTGATTTTTTCCCGTTTTTGAAATTGTAACAAGAAGTATAAAAGAAATTAGTAAAAAAGGGGGGTCTCCAAGCCCCTTTTTTCATTTATGATTATGTAGCAGGGTGCTGATAGCGATATACTCGCTCAGTGCAATTCCCTTAGAAGCATCGGTAAGCTTATAATAGTTCTTCATGAGAGGGTCCTTCTTAATTTCATGGAGACTATATTCGAATGACCAAACATTACCTGCAAATTCAAGATGGTCCTCAATTTGGCTGCTCGTTACAGGATCTTTGATTAGTTCATCCAGCAACTCCTTATACTCCCTCGAAACCATGGCAAACTTCTTCCCCTTTCCATTGTTGAGAATCGCATCCCGTCCCGCTCCCCTGTTATCAATATACCTTACATTTTCAATCGGGACACCAGCCTGATTTACAAAGGAAAGTAATCCATCCTTCATCTCATCAACCATGACCTGCAGCGATGCGGCCTGGATATGGATCTCGGCAACTACTTCTTTTTTATCTGCATATGCAGTATCATTTACAAGACTCATAAATTGAGCTATTCTGCCCTGAACGTTATCAACACATGACTCATTTTTTATGGCTTCATTCCTGTATATATCAAGTTGGTTTTTGGACATATTCACATTATAGAGAAGCGAGACGATAGCAATTCCAATTAACAGCATTACAATATATGGAAGACTTAATTTGCGTTTTCCTGCTCTTTGAAATACATTAACCACATAAAGTGGGATAAATCCAATTATCAGGATTACCAGACTGGCTTCAATAATATGACCGGCTCCAGGCCAATGCTGGATCTTGAAAATAGCACCTGCCAGCAGGGATGCCAGGGTCAGGTAACCAACAATGGCATAGAGAGGGTTCTTCTTCTCAGCCTGTTCGCGGTAGTTAATCACAAAATAGAGAGGCAGGAATACAAAAATAACCAGTACAATTCCCGCCGTTATTAACATCCCGGCTCCAGGCCAGTGCATACTTTTAAAAAAGGTACCCAGGATGGCAACCAGGGCTGCGGTTAAACCAAATAAATACGTGAATTTTTTCATGCGTTGAAAGTTTTTGTTAAGTAATAGTAATGTTTGATGCTGAATCTCAGGCAATCGTTTGTCTCCAATAGTGTCAAGCACATGCTTGTAGGATAATTCAAAATCCTCCCCGGCAACCATCTGCTCCTCAACCATACAGCACACATGGTCCAGTATATCATCTAAAAGCCGATCGTAAGTCAATCCGCGATTGACCAGGTCAGCCTTGATGCGATCCATGTTATTGTCAATAATGGTTGCAATCATTTCAAGCAGGAGTAGGTTTGAGCACGTAAGTCAATGTATTGACAAAATCAAAAAATTCGTCTACTTTCTGCTGAGACCACGATCTCCCCACCTCTGTAAGAGAATAATACTTACGGACACGTTTACCGATGTACTCCACATCGATCTTAATATGCCCTTCAGCTTCCAGTTTGTGCAGAACAGGATAGAGTGCACCAAATGTTAGTTTGATCTTCCCTTCCGAGAGTTCCTCCACCTTCTTGGTAATCTCGTAACCGTACATCCGGCCATTGTTGAACAATAATTTCAGAACAATAGTTCTTAAAGTACCTTTTAACAAATCATTTGCAATCATGGGTACAAATATATAAATTTATTATATATATGCAAATTATATATAAGTATTTTTTATATAATGAACCTTTTCATATAATTGAGAATGTTAATTTGTCAAAGAACAGTTCTTTATTTATCTTCGCCACTAGTTATTACAATCACATTCATATGCTGGATTTCTTAAATAAGTCGTATCCCTTTAATGATGACCCGAAACAAAACCTCAAGGTGATCTTGGGTATCAGTTTAGGGATGTTCCTGTTCATTCTGTTCTTCCAGCCGATAGACTTAATGACCACTGACTTCAATAATAAACTTCTTATCATAGCAGGTTTCGGTGTTATCACTTTTTTTTCCATGGTATTAGCCCTTATCATCGCCCCGGCAGTTTTACCTGGATTATTTCTGTCAGGAAAATGGAATTTTAAACGGGATATTGTTTTAAATGCCTGTATTTGGGTGATAATTTCTGTAGCTTCTATATTCTATGCACTTTATGTCGGGCAAACCAAAATCACGTTTTATTCCGTATTTATGATAGTATTTGTAAGTCTTGTACCGGTGGTAATATTAATTATTGCAAACCGGTTTGAAATATTGAAAATAAAACTACAGGATGCACTTTATCTGAATAAGAAACCTGACAAAGCAATAAAGGAAGGAAACGAACCTGTTGAAATTGAATTTGAATCTGAGAACAAATTTGAAAGATTCAGCTTACCCCTTAACAAAATAATTCTGCTGAGATCTGCCGATAATTATATCAAGATTTTCTGGGAAAAAGAGGGAGAGATAAAAAAGAAACTTATCAGGCAGACTTTACAAAGCACTGAACATCAGCTAATAAGGTATCCTCAAATTATAAGGTGTCATCGCACTTGTCTTTTCAACACCAATTATGTATCAAAACTAAATATCTATCCGCAGGGATACAAATTGAGGCTTAAGTATATTGAAGAAGAAATACCGGTGTCACGTCAATACATACTTAAAGTTAAAGAAGCACTTCAGGATAACGGTTAGATTAAACTGCGTTTTAAATACATATTATTTTTGTTATCTTCTGATCTTTTCATTTACCTTTTTTGAATTTCGAACAATGAACACCGATTAACGATTTTTGATTTATACTTACTTCATAATTCGATATTCGTTAATCGATGTTCGATATTCAATTTACCGTTCACTTTTTTAATAACTTGAAGATATATAATCTGCGAATAGCATTCACCCCTGACTAATGCCATTTACCCTTGTTCCTGAGCTTTTCACCAATTTTCCCATCATTTCATCCCT
>JADFUQ010000368.1 GCA_015222065.1 Bacteroidota bacterium | reverse complement strand
ATTTTATTTATTCACATTATCACATGGAATTTTTACCGGATCCCCTATTCCATCGAATTTAGTTTCCTGGAATTCGTTGCTTACATAATCCTGTTGAAAGGTGACGAGATTCCAAAGTGTGCATGTGCCATCGCTGTTCTTTACAGCAATTACAGCCCTTATGTATCTGTGTAAAATTACTCCGCTAATCTGATGTCTACGTATCATCCAATCGGGATCAATAATTACGATTCGCAGAACTTCCCCTTTAACTCTATCCTTATACGTTTGAGAATTCTTGAATGCCACCAGCATTTCAGATTCAAGGTCCTTGTCGGAACGTGCGGATTTCGGCATTACAGTATCTTTCGTTTTTAAGTTGGAGGCCGATTCGTTTATCTCATCGGACATTTTTTGGTAAACAGTGTAATCATCTCCCTTAATAATGAACTTACCTTCTGAAACAACATTATAATTACACTTTATCTTAATAATAATTTCATGTTCGCCAGGCTCTAGCTTGCTTATTCGTTCCGCGAATTTTACAGGTCCGTAAAACTTTTTACCAAACTTTTTGTACACCAAATCCGGACTACCGTATGCGGTCATATCACTTGTCCCGGGGATAATATCCAGAGGAAGATAATTATTCTGAAGAGCATCCCCTGAGACCACTAATGCACTTGTTTCCAATTGCATTTCGCTCGGTTGTTGATAATCGTACAGCGGTTGCTTCAATTCATAAATAAAAATTTCCATATTCACATTTTTTTTCGTTCCTGATCCGCTTAATTCCTGAATGGATTTGTCGAAAAATGCTACCGAATAGATGTTGTCACCTGATTGAAATTGAGCCGTTAATCCGGTTGGACTGGAAGGATTGATTAATTTCTTTGAAAAAATGATCTCACCACTTTTTTGGGCGAAGACGTTCAAAGAAATCAGGCAGACGGTAAGTGAAAGAATTGTAATTGACTTGGCTTTCATATTAACTCCTGTTTTTATGGTAAGGGAAAATTTTCAAATGTAAATTATTGTAGTCCTGTAGATTTTTAAATGTAAGAATTTTATATCGATAGATATAAAAACAATCCATCGAAATCAAATTTCTTTTCAGGGACATCGCCAGTTTAAAGATTCGTTTTACAGACTGCAATCTATAGTGTTACTATCTGAATTTCCTGATTTTACAAACACATTAAAGGAAGGATCGTTAATATTATAGGAATAATATTAAAAATAAACAATGATAAACATTAATTTTCTGATAATATATCTTAATGGTTCGAGCAAAGCCTGATACCACCACATCGGAACCGGTAAAGTATTTTCTCGCGCGGCGCAATGCAAGCTAACCGCAAAGACGCAAAGAAAAATATCTATTTTAAAAAATACATTTTATAACTAATTTTGATTGATTAACGTTTGGAACTATTTTTTTTTAAGAGTGGCCATTTTGATTGATTGATCCTGTTCAGCATTATAATAGCATTCGTATTCTCAGGATTCAACTCCAAAGATTTAGCATACTTTTTAATGGCCAGTTCTTTTTCCCCAGCAATCATATAACCCTCGCCTAAGCTATCATATGGATTAAACGCATCGGGATATTCTTCAACGTTCAATTTAAATATCTCAATAGCATCCTTTACTCTGTCAATTCCAAGAAGCTGATAACCTAAATTGTTCAATTCATTTTCCACGAAATTATATTCGTCCGGACGATTGGCTTTTAATTCATGATAATGGTTGATTGCACTTTCAACATCACTTTTCAGGATAATTTTACCAAGAGTCTCTGCTATCGATGTTTTGGGTAACTTGTAAGGCCT
>JADFUQ010000367.1 GCA_015222065.1 Bacteroidota bacterium | reverse complement strand
TCATCATACCGTAAACAATGGGTAGGTATCGAGGGAGCCCCTGAAATAAAAACTTTTAGTGCACATGCACCATTAAAAGATGATAGGGTTGCTCTTGGGTTAATGGTTTTTAACGAAAGTATTGGTGTTAAGAACACAACGGGTGTTTTTGCTAATTATGCCTATCACATTCATGCAGGAACCGGTCGTTTATCGTTTGGTTTGAGAGGAGGGATACATATTGCAAATGCTGATTTCAGTGGGATTGAGACGGTGGAAGAAGATCCGGTTTTTACCAGTGGTTCATCAAGTTATATTTTACCCAATTTTGGTGCAGGGTTTTATTATTATACTAATAAAGTGTTTTTCGGGGTATCAGTGCCACAGTTACTAAATTACAGGGAGAAAAGTTCAAGGAATAGTTATGAGATTTACCATAATTTTAATCAATATAATTTTCTTATTACTTCAGGAGTGTTGATACAATTTAGTAAGGGATTTATGTTCAAGCCTTCGTTTCTGATAAAGTATAGCCAGATATCCCCATTACAGGTTGATTTGAATGGGAATTTCATAATTAAAAATTTTTTATGGCTGGGGGGATCATGGAGGATTGATGATAATACTCTTGTAAGTATTGTCGAGCTTCAGGTTAATAACCAGTTTAAGATAGGTTATTCTTATGATTATAATACAGGAGACCTGAATAAATTTAATAATGGAACACATGAAATTGTTGTAAGATACGAATTCGGGTATAGGGTAAATGCTAACAATCCGAGATATTTCTAGGAGATGAGTAGTTTAATTAAAAGTATTACTGTAATAGTTTTTATCATTGGGTTTACCCTGCCGGTACAATCACAGGAAAACTATAAAATTGAGCTACTTCCTTTTAATTCAGGAATATTCGACGATTTTGCCCCGGTGATTTCTGAGAACGGGATCATTTTTTGTTCAAACCGGAAAAAGAAAGCATTGGTTAATTATACTACAGTTGATGATGAGCGCCTGTTGGATATTTATTATGTTAAACAAAAAGACAGTTTAAAATGGGGTAAACCGATACTGATTTCAGAAAATATATCTTCTATTTTTCACGAAGGTCCCGCATGCTTAAATAAGGAAGAAACCGTAATTTACTTTACGCGTAACTATATCGTAGATAAGAAAAACAGGAAAGCAGAAAGCCAAAATAATTTTGGTATTTTTACTGCAAGTCGTTCCGGGGAGAAATGGTCTGTTATCAAACCATTTAGATATAATGATCCTGACTATAATATAGCTCATCCAACTATCAGCAGGGGCGGCAATCAATTGTTTTTTGCATCAGACATGCCTGGTAGCTATGGTAAATCAGACATTTATTATTCATTAAAAGAAAATGGAGAATGGACTACCCCCGTAAACCTTGGACCTGAAGTGAACAGTGATAGTTCTGAAATGTATCCTTTTGTACATGAGAGCGGAAGGATGTATTTTGCATCTGACCGAAAATCTTCAATGGGTGGTTTAGATATTTATTATTCACAGTTTGTTAATGGTAAATGGATAAAACCTGTTCAATTGGCTGCTCCTTTTAATTCTCCGTCGGATGATTTTGCATATGTTGCTGACGGTTTATTTGAGAGTGGGTTTTTCTCGTCAAACAGGGGGCGTACGGATGATATTTTTAGATTTGTTTCAATGACACCCAGGTATCCTGATTGTCAGTTGATAGAGAAAATTAGTTATTGTTATGAGATAACTGAAGAAGGAGCAACAAGGCTCGATACTTTACCATTTGTTTACGAATGGGACCTGGGAGATGGAACAAAGAAGCGGGGGATAAGGGTTGAACATTGTTATGAAAACCCGGGAGTATATATGGTACAATTGAATGTTATTGATTCACTTACCAGGGAAGTGAAATATAACGAAGCAGCATATCCGATTCAAGTTGATAAAGTTGAACAGGTAATGTTCAACTCGTTAGACACTTGCTATGTAGGTGACGAAGTAGGATTTGACGGGTCTGAAACGAGTTTCACCAGTTTTGAAATTGCTGAATATCAATGGAATTTTAATGATGGTAATACAGGTGTATCTTCCAAAGTAAGTAATGTATTTCTTGCACCAGGGATCTATAGCGTTCAACTAATGGTAATAAGCACGCCTGATCAGGATGGACAAACAAGAACGGAATGTGGATGCAAGAGTATTGTTGTCCTTGAAAAACCACCCATTTAAGTCTGAGTATGATAACAGGAATTGAAGAAATTGAGTCATTACACATTATCTTATTTATGGTTCATCCGGAAAATGAATAGGTGTCAGAATAACTACGCATTATCCTGAAGAACCTTATTTATATATATATTTATTGCTTATTTTTGTCATTTGATTTGAATGGCTTATAAGAATAGGCATTATTTGAGTAGTTAAGAGCATATGATTATTAAAGATTTGCGATGAAGATAGTTTGTTTAATTTTAGTTTTTTTAGGATTATTGGTGCCGGATTTAAAGGGACAGCCAGTACCGGCACGTGATGAGAACATACCTTACCTTATGACATTTGGAGGTGGAGGAAAAAGAGAAACTTCGTGGGGTGATGATGATTTTAGCCAGATATTCTTTTTTGTAATTCCTGAAGAGTTTACCGAACCTGTATATATTCGTGTTTTTGATCCGGATATTGGAGGTGAAATTGACGAAATTAACGGTTTTTGGGATACGGAGATGGAATATTCAATTTATGGGGGAAAAGGGGCTTACTCTGATCCTGATGCCCAGGAAACACAACCTTCAGGAAAATACAGGAGTGGAACACTACTTGCAACAAAAACATTCGGAGAGGATAACTACTATGATATTAATTGGTATACTTTTGGCCCGTTTAACCCGTCTGAAGGAGAATATACTCAAAAATACAAGGGACATATCTTTAAGATCATAACCGAAGGAAAAGGTGGTGATGATGGAAACTTATACAGGTATTTTCTAAGTACTTCTTTTGATGAAAATATTGATGTTGAAGGAGCTAATGCATTTACATATGAATACTCATTCAGGATGTGGAATACAGCCGATAACATTTCACATATATATCCTTTTATTGATGATGAGTGTATATCTGTAAAGCAAGAGAATTTTGACTGGGATAGTGATGGGTGGATTAGAATTGTTTCAGTAGTTAGAAAAGGACAGACAGTTAATGTATCCGGAGAGGATAAATGGGCAGAAGAAGAATTCAATATTATGGATGAAGAAATCGGCAAATCACTTGATTTTCAGTTTATTAAGCGGAAAACTCCTTTCGTGGTAAAAAATAATAATGTTGTAATATCAGTAAGGAACCAGTACGGTGAGTTGTTAAAATTCTTTACCATCCCCATTGGTGGTGTGCCAAAGTACAAATACGACATTAAAGTACGTAAAATTGATAAATAGCAGGAACGGGATACAACATGAATAATCCTTCAAATTTATTCTCAAAGCTGCTTTTTACCTGTTTACTGGTATCGTTTTCAGGCAGGGTTGGATCACAGACATACAACTTTAATGAATTTGGTTTAGAAGAGGGGATTTGTGATCGTTATATCTATACAATAAACCAGGATAATAACGGTTATTTGTGGATTGGAACCGGAGCAGGATTATGCCGGTTTGATGGATTTGACTTCCGTGAAGATTTTTTCACTGATAGTCTTACTAAAAGTTCCGTTGTTTCAAGTTACAAGGATCGGCAGGGGAATCTTTGGTTTGGTCATATTGATGGAAGTCTTACTGTTTATGATGGTTCGAATTTTATTCCGGTTAGTATTGAGGAGAGACAAAAAAACAGGATCAATGATATTGTTGAATCAGATGATAGCCTATTATATATTGCTACGCAAAGTAATGGTGTTTTGCGAATTAATGCTTCTGACCAGATTCAAACAAAACGATTAAAAATTGAAGATAAACTGGTTTATTCCATTGAGCAGTTAAGTAAAGATATTTTTCTTATTGGTACAGATAATGGATTGAAAATTTATCGTTTTCATAAAAATATTGACTCATTATCTTTATCTTCTGTTATTGAACAAATACCTGCAACGAAAATCCAGTCAATTGTAAAAAGCCGGGACAATACAAAAATCTGGATTGCTACTGAGTACCAGGGGCTATATATTATTATGCTGAATGCAAAAGATCCCGGATCTTTCTCGGTAACAAAAGCAAATGCTTCTTTTGGTCTTGACGGACTTAGCATTCAATCACTTTTTGAAGATATTGAAGGCAATATATGGATAAGTACCTTCAGAAATGGTGTGATAAAGCTGGTTTATTCAAATGACCGGAAGGTTTTTGTTAATAAACAGGCTTACAATACCTTGAATGGGATGATTAGTAATGATGTAAAAAATGTTTTTCAGGATAAAGAAGGTAGTATCTGGATTGGCACTTATGGAGACGGGATTGCCAGGATGGTGAATGAGGCATTTACCTTTTACGAATTTGATAAAAATAAATATGGCAATAGCATAACTTCAATTGATCAGTTTCAGGGATCATATTGGCTTAGTACTGATAAGGGTGTTTTAAAAACTCGTGATGGCAGGGTTGAAGAATTTTTCCCTTCATCAAAATACTTCAGTAATGATAATATTACAACTTTGTTTATTGATTATGAAGGTAACATATGGATAGGGACCAGTAATAATGGTATATACCTGAGGAATAACAAAACCGGAAGTATTCACAGAATCTTTTACTCCGGAAATGATCTTGAGAATTCGATTAATTATATTACAGGATCTGGAGACAAAACCTGGATAGCTACAAGATATGGTGTTTTTCTTTTTTCAGGAGGAATCCAAAAGCAACACTTTACTACCAGTCAGGGATTGCCTCATAATTCAATAAATCATATATTTCTAAATAAAGAAGGAAGTGCGTGGATATCAACAATCAGCAGACAGCTTTTTTTTATATCAAAGGAAGGGCAAATTAGAAGTGGTAGAGAGATAAGTAGTTACGGGAGAAATGAATTTAATTCAATCGTACTTGATCAAAACAACTATTTTTGGGCTGCAACTTATGGTAGCGGAGTTTATTATTTTGCAAATGATTCAATATATAATATAAAGGTTACGAACGGACTTAAATCAGATTATTGCTATAGTATTCTTTGTGATGATGAGAATAATATATGGGTAGGTCACAGGAAAGGATTCAGTAAAATATCTGCGGATAATCTGGAAATTCACACCTACGGACAGGAAATTGGTATAGTAGCTGGTTGCAATTTAAATTCAATTCTTTATGACACTTCCGGAGCTGTTCTTTTTGGCACCAATAATGGTTTAATAAAGTATAATTCTGAAGATGACCATCAAAGCCTCAGCCCGCCTGTAAACAATCTTTATTCAGTTAAGTTTAATGACAGGGAAGTAGATTGGAATGAAGAAATCGTATTACCATATAATAAATACAAGCTTAATATAGATTTTATCGGAATAAGCTTTAGGAATCCGGAGAAAGTAACATATCAGCATAAATTAGAAAATTATGATACTGACTGGACTGCCAGGGTTATAACTTCATATGTGTCTTATCCAAGGATTGAAGACGGCAACTATACTTTTAAACTACGGTCATTCAATTCAGAGAGTCAAACTGCTGAAACACCATTGTCCTTTCAGTTTGTAATTAAGAAACCTTTCTGGAAAACATGGTGGTTTATTCTTTCTACAGTTACATTTTTTGTGTTTGCAATGATCGCTGTTATAAAAATACGTGAACGTAATCAAAAAAGACTTCAGGTATTTCTTGAGAAAAGCCTTGATGAACGTACCAAGGAAGTAGTTGAGCAGAAGGATGAGATTGAAGAAAAGAACAGGGAAATTACAGATAGTATAAATTATGCTCAGCGGATACAATCCAGTATTCTACCATCAGTAAGGATGTTAGAGGATAATTTTTCAGGTTGGTTTATGTATTACAAACCAAGGGATATTGTAAGTGGTGATTTTTACTGGTTCGATAAAATGGATGATGACAGAATAATTATTGTATGTGCAGATTCCACAGGTCATGGCGTACCAGGGGCATTTATGTCAATGATTGGATCAACACTTATCAAAGATATTGTTAACCGTGACAAAGTAGATTCTCCATCACAGATCATGCATCTGCTTGATAAGGAGATTACTTACACTCTTACCCAGAACATTGATTCTGAAGGATCACAGGATGGTATGGATATGGTAGTTTGTGAAATTAACCTGAAAACAAATTATATGCGTTTTTCTTCTGCTATGCGTCCTGTAATTTTATATATGAAAGGTGAGCAATACTATATCAGGGGAAACAGAAGCTCAATAGGTGGTGAAATTCTCGAGGATAAAGCATTTGATAATCAGGAGTTTCAATTATCAAAAGGTGATACTATTTATATGTTTTCTGATGGTTATCCTGATCAATTTGGGGGACCACTGGGTAAGAAATTTAAAATGGTAAGACTTAAGAATATGCTGGATAGCATTAATAAAAAACCCATGTCCGAACAGTATGAGTACATTAAGAATAACTTTGAACTTTGGAAAAGTGACATGTGGCAAGTTGACGATGTTCTGTTCATGGGAATCCGGATTTGATGTTAATGGTTTGATCCGAATAAATTATTGAAATATTGCAATTTCCGGGGTAGTTTCAACATTGCTCTTATGCAAAGCCCGGTCAACTATAAAAAAGCTGTATTTAAAAGTATCATATTCAAACAGAAGGTAAATAAAATCGACCTGGATTTCTCCTTTAAGAGCCTTGTTCTGACCTTCCTTTTTAATATAAGGAATTCTGTAATTCAAAGGGGCTTCAAGGTCATTCTCAGATACTTCTATGAATTCGCCATCAATTTTGCTAAACATAGTAAAAAACAGGTTAAAATTGGTGGAATCGGCTGATAGACTATCTGGTTGTGTGAGTCCGATATCCCCGTCACCATCTTCAAAATCAAAAGTCAATTCGCCTACTTTTCCTTCATTACCCAGTGCATCAGTTGTGTCTATAAGTATAAAGCTTTTGAATGAAATTGAGGGGATTTCAGGTAGAGATTCAATTTTCTGACAAGACAAGCCATTCAATAACACAATGGTTGTAATGATTAGTATTTTAGTAAAAGATTTCATAATTACAAATTTACAACAATAAAATTATTTTTTCCTAAAAAAAATTTGAATAGGAACACCTGAAAAGTCAAAACTCTCCCTGATTCTGTTTTCAAGATATCTCCTGTATGGTTCTTTAATCAAATCTGGAAAATTACTAAAGAAAACAAATGAAGGGGCGTGCGTTGGAAGCTGAGTGATATATTTTATTTTGATGTATCTTCCTCTTGCAGCAGGCGGGGAATATTTTTCAATAGCTTTAAGAAGAACGTTATTTAACCGGGAAGTCGAAATTTTTTGTTTTCGTTTCTCAAATACTGCCAATGCTTTTTCCAGAACTTTGTATATTCTCTGTCTGTTAATGGCAGAGATGAAAAGAACGGGAATGTCAGTAAAGGGTTCAAGTTTTTGTTTAATAGCTTTTTCAAACTTTAATGTTGAATTTGTGTCTTTTTCAATAAGGTCCCATTTATTGACAAGAATTACTAATCCTTTATGATTCTTTTTTGCAAGGTTTACAATATTCAGATCCTGGGATTCAAGACCGCGGGTAGCATCGATTATTACAAGGCAAACATCAGAGTTTTCAATTGCTCTGATTGCTCTCAGAACAGAATAAAACTCAAGATCTTCTGTTACTTTCCCTTTTTTTCGTATTCCTGCCGTGTCAACCAGGTAAAAGTCGTGGTTATATTTTCGATAACGGATAAATATTGAATCGCGGGTTGTACCGGCTTCAGGTGTAACAATATTTCTTTCTTCTCCAATCAAAGAGTTTAGAAGTGACGATTTGCCAACATTTGGCCTGCCTACAATTGCAAACTTCGGCAGATCATCTTCCGGTTTTTCGTCTTTGAATGTGAAATTTTCTACCAGGGTATCCAGAAGTTCACCTGTTCCTGAACCATTTATTGATGAAATAGGGAATAAATCTCCCATTCCAAACTTGTAAAACTCGTTAGCTTCATATCGCCTTTGATTGTTGTCAACCTTGTTTACTACCAGGATTACTTTTTTTCTGGTCTTACGTAGCAGGTTTGCAATATCATCATCCAAATCAGTAATCCCGCTGGTTACATCCACCATATAAAGGATAATATCTGATTCTTCAATAGCAAAAAGAACCTGTTTCTTGATCTCTCCTTCAAAAATATCTTCTGAGTTTGCTACATATCCTCCTGTATCAATTACATGAAAGCTTACACCATTCCATTCAGATTTACCATAATGACGGTCACGTGTTACACCGCTTTTTTCATCTACAATAGCCTTTTTCATTCCAATCAACCTGTTGAAAAGAGTAGATTTTCCGACATTAGGTCTTCCAACTATTGCTACAATATTGTTCATTTCAAATATTTAATATGATAAACCAGGCATTCTAAATATGGTCTGTCTATAAAGCCTGAAAGTTTAAATATATAGTCAAAATCACAAATGACAAGCACCAAATATCAAATAAATATCAAATCCCAATATTCGAAAAAGAATAAAAATAAAGATGTAAAACCAATATATTGGTTAATTCTGTTTTGATTTTTTGATTTTTTATTAATTGGATTTTATTTGTTATTTGTATTTTGCTATTTGTTATTTACCATTTGGTGCTTTATTTCGAGAATGTTTGACTTTATGAACTGACATTAAATAATTACTTCGTGTTAATAACCAAATTGTTTTAGTTTTCCGGGAGTATCTCTCCAATCCTTGTTTACCTTAACAAATAATTCCAAATATACCTTTTTCCCCACGAATGATTCAATCTCTTTTCTGGATTCAATTCCAACCATCTTTAGAGACTCTCCTTTATGTCCGATAATAATTCCTTTCTGGCTGGCGCGAAGAACATTTATCACAGAACGTATTTTTATAATATCTTTTTCTTCTTTATAACTTTCTACCTGAACTTCAATTGAGTATGGTATTTCTTGCCTGTATTTTTCAAAAATGCTTCCTCGAATAATCTCGGATACAAAAAATCTCTCCGTCCGGTCTGTAAGCTGATCTTTAGGATAGTATGGAGGATTCTCAGGAAGAAAGTGCAAGATACGCTTAAGTAAATAGTCCAGGTGAAAATTTCCTTTTGCAGATAAAGGAATAATTTCAGCGTCTGGCAGCATGTCCTGCCAGATAGCAACAAGTGTTTCAAGCTTTTCCTGGTTTGTAATATCAATTTTATTTATCAGTAGTAAAACGGGAATACCTGTTGTAGAAACTACATTAAGATATTTTAAATTTTTGTCCGGTTTCTCAACCACATCAGTAACATACAGAATAATATCAGCATCAGTTATCGCTGTCTTAACCGATTTCATCATAGCTTTCTGCATTTCATATTGTGGATTCAGAATCCCGGGAGTATCAGAGTAGATCAGTTGATAGTCCCTGGTGTTTACGATACCGAGTATTCTGTGCCTTGTTGTTTGGGCTTTAGATGTAATTACTGACAATTTTTCACCAACGAGGGCATTCATAATGGTTGATTTGCCCACATTAGGATTCCCCAGAATATTTACAAAGCCTGCTTTATGCGCCATGATACAAACTATAATTAAACTGAATTGTAAAACAAAATTATCAATTGTTTTATGAAAATGAATAATATGAGAAAACTTTAACGTTAGTTTCTGTATAGAAAAATTGTAACTAATCAGTCGGCAGTCCACAGTCCACAGTCGGCAAAAATGCAAAGTATAATGAGATTAGCCTAAAACTTTCGACATTTTAGCATTTTAGTCACTTTAGTCACTTATAACTTTAGACACTTCTTCATTTAGTCATTCCAAACTAAAGACACTGAATAGTTACGAAAAATTAAATAATTACTTATATGCACCCGTTTTTAGTATGGCTATTTCTTTCTGTGACAAAAATCTCCACTTGCCTCGCGAAAGATTCTTTTTGGTAAGTCCTGCAAAATATACACGGTCCAGCTTTTCGATTTTGTATCCAAGGTGCTCGAATATCCTTCTTACTATCCGGTTTCTTCCCGAATGGATCTCCAGACCAACTTGCTTCTTGTCATCAAATTTGGGATATGTGATAGCATCAACATGGACTAACCCATCATCCAGTGTAATCCCTTCAACAATTTTATCCATGTCATTTACGGTTAAATCTTTATCAAGAAATACGTGATATATCTTTTTCTTATTATATCTCGGGTGTGATAGTACTTTAGTCAGTTCGCCATCATTGGTAAGCAGTAATACGCCGGTAGTATTTCTATCGAGTCTTCCCACCGGATATAAACGTTCCGGACATGCTTTCCTTACCAGATCGTAAACTGTTTTTCTGTTTTTAGGATCATCCATTGTAGTAATATAATCCCTGGGTTTGTTTAGAAGGATATATACTTTGCTCTCTTTACGAAGTTTTTTCCCTTTGTATTTTACTGTATCACTCTGATCTATTTTTATGCCCATTTCAGTAACAATTTTCCCATTTACTGAAATTTTCCCTGTCTTTATTAATTCATCTGCATCACGGCGTGAACATAATCCTGTATAAGCTATATATTTATTTAACCTGATAGTTGTATCTTTTCCGGGGTAATTCTCATTTCTTTTTTGTTTTTCAAATGGTTGTTTTTGACCGTTTTTTTCTGTATTATGTCTGATTGTTTTCATTAAGTTGTTGCCGGATATATAATTTATTGCACAAAGATAGTACTTTTACAGAAATTAGTTATTTATTGTAGTTGTTCCGGAATGTTAGAAACCAATAACTAGAGCCCGTCTATAAAGTCCTAAAGTTTAAATAAATAGTAAAAATCACAAATAACAAGCACCGAATTGAAAATAAATTACAAATAACAAGCACCGAATAATAAATAAATTACAAATGACAAGCACCAAATATCAACTGAACGAAGTGGTCTCATGAACACCTTTGAAAATTAATTATTTTGTGAATAAATAAATATCAAATCCCAATATTCGAAAAAGAATAAAAATAAAGATATAAAACCAATATAGTGGTGAATTCTGTTTTGATTTTTTGTTAATTGGATTTTATTTGTTATTTGTATTTTGCTATTTGTTATTTACCATTTGGTGCTTTAATAAAATTTATTTGATTATTTTGAAAGACACTAACTATTAAAAAAGAAACCAACATTTTTTTAATTAAAAATTGAAATATGACATTGATAAAATCTATTTCTGGAATTCGTGGAACAATAGGAGGAAAACCCGGTGAGGGGTTAAATCCATTGGATATTGTAAAGTTTACTGCTGCTTTCGGCACCTGGATATCTAAGGAGTCTGATAATAAAAGAATAAAGATGGTTGTAGGCAGAGATGCCAGGGTATCGGGAGAGATGGTAAACCATGTGGTTAACGGAACCTTGATAGCGCTCGGGATAGATGTGGTAAATATTGGTCTCGCAACTACTCCAACTGTGGAACTGGCAGTTCAAACGGAAAATGCGGATGGAGGTATTATTCTTACTGCCAGCCATAACCCGGGACAGTGGAATGCACTAAAGCTATTAAACAATAAGGGTGAGTTTATTACTGCCAGAGATGGAACTGAAGTTATAGAGCTTGCAGATAAAGAAAAATTTGAATTTTCTCAGGCAGATCAGTTAGGGAAAATAACTGCAAATAATTATAATGATCTCCATATTGACAAAATTCTGAAGCTTGATCTTGTAGATCGGGAATCGATAAGAAACGCCGGACTAAAAATAGTTGTTGATTGTGTCAACTCTGTTGGAGGCATTGTGATACCTGAATTATTAAAAGCGTTGGGCGTAAAAGAAGTTGTTGAATTATATTGCTCACCAACGGGCATTTTCCCTCATAATCCTGAGCCGGTGCCGGAAAACCTGACTGCCATTTCTAAGAAAGTAAAAGAAACCGGCAGTGACCTGGGATTTGTGGTGGACCCTGATGTTGACCGTCTTGCAATTGTTGATGAGAATGGCATGATGTTTGGTGAAGAATATACTCTTGTTGCTATTGCAGACCATATTCTTAATCATAAAAAGGGAAATACTGTTTCAAACCTTTCTTCCAGCATGGCTCTGAAAGATATTACAGAACAATACGGAGGTAAGTATTTTGCTGCTGCTGTTGGTGAGGTGAATGTTATACATGTAATGAAAGAAAAAAATGCTGTTATAGGAGGAGAAGGAAATGGGGGGGTTATATATCCTGATTTGCATTATGGCAGAGATGCTTTAGTAGGTATAGGTTTATTCTTGTCACATCTTGTAAGGTCAGGGAAATCATGTTCAGCCCTGAGGACCATCTACCCGGATTACCATATACTAAAAAGAAAAATACAATTAACACCTGAAATAAATGTTGACCGGTTATTAGAAGATATTAGTTATGATTATAAGGAATTTCCCATAAATTTAATTGATGGAGTCAGAATTGACTTTCCAAACGGATGGGTTCATTTGAGGAAATCTAATACCGAGCCAATTATCAGACTAATTGCTGAAGGGAAAACATCAGGGGATGCCAGGGAGTTATCAGATATGTTGATGAACAGGATCGATAAGAACATAGCTTCGCGAAATATTTAAAAGGCTAAGGCTAAGGATAAGAGGGTAATAGGTTTTAGGATTGTTAAAAATTGTTAAATAAAAAGAAACTAATTGAATCATTTTCTTATATTCGTGAATAAATCTAAAATTTCATTAATCACAGTTTAATCTATTGATACGCATGAAAAAACTTATTTATATTTCTATTAGTGCAATTGTAGTTCTGATTATTTCAGTTGTCATTTTTAATAAGATAACAAGTGATGAAGATATAACACAACTCGAAGTAGAGGTTAAAAGGGGAGATTTTGAAATCGTAGTCACAACAACAGGCGAATTGCAGGCTGAAAATTCGGAACAGATTTCAGCACCTGCTGAGCTGAGAATGGTACGGTTATATCAGATAAAAATTCAGGATCTGATACCGGAAGGGACTGTTGTTGACTCTGGTGATTATGTCGCAAAACTGGACCGGTCGGAAGGAGATAGCCGGTTAAAGGATATCCTTGATGAATTGGAGCAAGCCGAATCAAAACTTCTAAAAACCAAACTGGATACCACTATTTCGTTAAGGAATTTAAGAGATGATCTGATCAACCTTGAATTTGCGATGGAAGATAAAGAAATTACCCTTGAGCAGTCGAAATTCGAACCACCGGCTACCATTCGAAGGGCAACAATTGAACTTGATAAATCAAGACGAGCTTTTGACCAGGCAAAAAAGAACTACGCATTAAAAGTCAGACAGGCAAAAGCTGACATGCGGGAAACAGAAATTGATTTGGCAAAAAAGACGCGCCAGAGAGATGAAATGATGGATATATTGGAAAAGTTTACAGTGAAAGCTCCTTCTCCCGGAATGGTTATTTATCATAAAGAGTGGAGCGGCCAAAAAAGGAAAGTCGGATCCAGTATATCTCCCTGGGATTTAACAGTTGCTACCTTGCCTGATCTATCTTCAATGATCACAGAAACCTATATAAATGAAATAGATATTAGTAAAATAAAAACCGAACAGGAAGTTCGAATTGGTGTGGATGCCTTTCCTGAAAAAGAGTACACAGGCCAGGTGTTCGAAGTGGCAAATATCGGTGAACAACTTCCCAATACCGATGCTAAAGTATTTCAGGTGAAAATCAAGGTAAATGAAACAGACCCTATCCTTCGACCGGGAATGACAACCAGTAACCAGATTATTACAATCACGTTTGAGGATGTCTTGTATTTACCTCTTGAAGCTATTCATGTCAATGATAGTATTCCTTTTGTGTATAAAAAAAATGGGGTGAAGCAGATTGTTGTTGTCGGTGAATCCAATGAAAACGAAATCATTATTGAACAGGGCCTTGAAGAAGAAGATAAGGTTTTCTTAACTATCCCCGAAAATCCTGAAAAGTATAAAACGCAGGGAGAAGAACTTATTGAAGTTATTTTGCAAAAAGAAGAACAAAAAAGACTTGAAGAGGAAGCTAAGAAGGCTGAAGCTGCCAAAGAAGCTGCTGAAGAAGGGAAGAAGGTAAAAATGCCTTCGGGAATGAAAAAATAGAAAGAATGATATTTACAAAGTTGGAAAAAAAATGGTTTTTTTACAGATTTGTTAATCTTCACTGATCATGAAAAGATATTTTCACGATATTATAATTGCCGTTGAATCAATTTTAACGAATAAACTCAAATCCGTTCTAACAGCATTGGGAATCATATTTGGAGTTGCAGCGGTTATAAGTATGCTTGCTATTGGCAAAGGTGCTCAACAGGAAATTATGGAACAGATAAAAATGGTGGGTGTGAATAATATTGTTATAAACCCGATAATACGGGCAGAAAGCAATGCAAATGGGAATGGAGAAGGAGGTGAGGAAGGAGAGAAACAACAATCAAAGTTTTCAAGGGGACTAACTATTCTTGATGTTGAGGCTATTGATCAGATTATTCCTTCCGTTAACCGGATAAGTCCTGAAATTGCCCAGAACTCATATGTGCTTTATGGAGGAAAAAGACTTCCGGCCAAAATGATTGGTGTTTCAAACGACTATTTTGAGCTCTATAATTTAAGAATAATTAAAGGGTCATATTTCAATAATTACCAGGGAGAACATGGGATACAGGTTTGTATAATAGGCGCAAATATTGAAACTAAATTTTTTCGTACAGTCGATCCAATAAACCAATACCTGAAGTTTGGCAATGTCTGGTTGAAAGTAATCGGTGTTCTTGAGAAGGGTGACTTTTCACTAACAGCCTTTGAAAATACCGGAGTCAATGTTTATAACGATAATATATATATCCCGGTAAAAACCATGTTGATGCGGTTTCAAAACCGGGCACTGGTCAACTCAAAAACTATCAATACAGCTAATCGTATATCCCAATATAGTTCATGGGCGGCCAGGAGTGGTATGCCGCAATTAAGTGCCGAATCTAATTATAACCAACTGGACAGGATCATTGCGCAGGTTCAGGAAACCGAACAAATAGTCCCTACAACTGAAGTCTTGAGCAGAATGATACAAAGACGCCACTCAGAAGTAAAGGATTTTGAAATTATTGTTCCTGAATTATTATTAAAACAACAACAAAGAACAAAAGATATTTTTAATATTGTCCTTGGAGCTATTGCCAGTATATCCCTGGTGGTTGGAGGTATTGGGATTATGAATATCATGTTTGCTTCCGTTATGGAGAGGATCAAGGAAATCGGTACCAGAATGGCAATCGGAGCCAAGAAAATGGATATTGTTGTTCAATTCCTTTCAGAAGCTATTTTAATAAGTGTTACAGGTGGTTTTATTGGCGTTGTGTTAGGGATTCTCATATCCAAATTAATTGATCAGATTGCCGGAATACTTACTATTGTTACTCCTTTCTCGGTTTTTATAGCTTTCGGAGTATCTGCTGCCGTTGGAGTTATTTTTGGATATTCTCCGGCAAAAAGAGCTGCCGAGAAAGATCCGATTGAATCATTACGTTACGAATAAAATCAAACCAAAATGTTGAAAAAAATAACTTTACTCTTATTTAGTATTGTATGTTTCTTCACTGTTTCCTCGCAAGAGATTGAAAAGTTAACATTAAACGAAATTCTGGAACTGGCCAGAAGCCAGTCACCGGATGCAATAATGGCCAAACACAGGTTCCGGGCAAACTACTGGGAGTTCCGAACATATGTTGCAAAATACCGTCCATCATTAACTCTTTCGGGAACCATCCCTAGTTATAATCGGCTTTTTGAAAAAGAATTCGATTTTAGTACCGGACAGGAGCAATATGTTGAAAAAAATACTAACAGTTCATCCCTTAATCTTTCATTATCGCAAAATATCGGACTAACGGGGGGAAGTATTTTTATGCAATCCGGTTTAACACGATTTGATATTTTGGGAACCGACGGGAGTTCCCAGTATATCTCAACTCCTGTGAGCATAGGTTTCATACAGCCTATTTCAGGATACAATAGTTTTAAATGGGAGAAAAAGATTGAACCTCTAAAATACGAAGAGGCAAAGCAAGATTTTCTCAACGATCTTGAAGATGTACATTTAAAAGGCGTAAATCTTTTTTTTAATCTGGCACTGGCACAACAAAACCTTGAAATATCAAAGGTTAATTATTCAAACTCTGATACCTTGTTCAGAATAGCGCAGGGAAGATACCAGATCGGGACTATAGCTGAAGACGAACTGCTGCAGATGGAACTTAGGTTCCTTAATGCAGGGAATGACCTTCGTAAAGCAGGTATCGATTTGCAGATAAGAGAATTCCAGATGCGCTCATTCCTCGGATTTAATGATAACATAAAAATAGAACTGATAATCCCGGATGAAATACCTGAACTGGAAGTTGATGTGCAAAAAGCTATCAACCAGGCTAATGAAAATAATCCTGAACTTTTATTTTTGGAAAGACAGCTTCTTGAAGCAGCAATGAATGTTGCTGAAGCAAAATCTGAAAAGGGACTAAATGCCGACCTTTTTGCCACATATGGATTAACACAGAGATCGGACGATTTTTCAAATGCTTATGTTGATCCCCTTTCACAGCAAAGGGTGCGCATAGGTATTGAATTGCCCATTGTTGACTGGGGGCTTGGCAAGGGCAGGTACAAGATGGCACAATCAAGCCAGGAAGTTGTTAAAACAACTGTTCAGCAAGCAAGAGTTGATTTCGAACAAAATATCTTCCTTAATGTTGCTCAATTTAACCTGCAGGATGATCAGCTTTTTTCAGCTGCTAAAGCTGATACTATTGCCCAGAAACGCTATGAGGTTTCCAAGCAACGATTCCTTATAGGCAAGATTGATGTCCTTGATCTGAATGTTGCTGATACGGAAAAAGATGTAGCAAAAAGAGAATATCTTTCTGCATTGCGGAACTACTGGACATTTTTTTATACAGTCAGACGCCTTACTCTTTATGATTTTGAAAATGACCTTCCGGTATCGGCTGATTTTACAAAACTTGTTGATTGATAACTAATCAGTCGGCAGTCAACAGTTGGCAGTCCACAGTCAACAGTCAGCAGTGGACTTAATAATGCAAAGTATAGTGAAATTAACCATTTTGGGCATTCCAAACTTAAGACACTGAATAGTTACAATATTTAAATAAAAACAAGTTGAAAAACATATTTTTATATGAACATTAATTAGTATATTGTGATAATAGTAATATTATGAAATTCTAACCTGTAAAATATATAACAATTATGAAAATTACTGTAATAGGCGCAGGCAATGTTGGTGCAACTTGTGCTGATGTAATGGCTCGTAAAGAGCTGGCAAACGAAATTATTCTGGTTGATATTATCGAAGGTATTGCTGAAGGTAAAGCTCTGGATATGTGGGAAACAGCCCCGGTTGACGGAACCGATACCCGTGTAATTGGTGTAACTAACGATTATTCCAAAACAAAGGATTCGGATATTATTGTTATCACTTCGGGAGTTCCCCGGAAACCAGGAATGTCAAGAGACGATTTGATTGGGACTAATGCAAAAATTGTTAAAGATGTTACTGAGAAAGCTGTCAAGTATTCCCCCGATGCTATTATTATTGTAGTAGCTAATCCGCTGGATGTTATGACATATACTGCCAGTCTGGTTTCAAAGAAAAACCGGAACCAGGTTTTCGGTATGGCAGGTATTCTCGATACATCAAGGCTTAAAGCATTTGTGGCTGCAGAATTAAATGTCTCAACACGCGATATCCAGACATTATTGCTTGGCGGACACGGCGATACAATGGTTCCGTTACCAAGCTATACAACTGTTAGCGGAATTCCTCTTTCCCAATTTCTTGATAAAGAGAAGATTGAAGCAATTGTGCAAAGAACCCGTGGTGGTGGTGGAGAGATAGTAAAACTTCAGGGAACTTCAGCATGGTATGCACCGGGAGCTGCAGTTGCACAAATGGTTGAATCTATTGTACGCAATCAGCACAGAATTCTTCCTGTTTGCGTTGAGTTGAAAGGTGAATACGGAATGAAAGATGTTTTCCTCGGAGTGCCGGTAAAACTTGGGAAAGAAGGTATCGAAGAAATAATCGAGGTTGCTCTTAACGATGAAGAGAAACAACTTTTAACAGCATCTTCTAACGCTGTTAAAAATGTCATGGGTGTTCTGGATAATATGAACCTGTTCTAATAGAGTAGAATTTATTTAAATTTCTATGAATAAAAAAATGCCCCGGCAGGGCATTTTTTTTATTATCTTTGCGGAACTTTAAAAAAAATTAATATTAAACAGGATAATAATAATTGATATGCGTAACAAAGGAGTAATTATTTTATTTGCCGTAGCACTGACATTTGTCACAATCTACCAGCTTTCGTTTACCGTAAGAAGTTATTTCGTAAAACAGAATGCTGTAGAAGATGCCCGGGGTGACTTGGGGAAAGAAACTGATTATCTTGATTCGATAGCTGGACTGACTAAGAATGAATGGAGTTTTCTGGGGAATACATATAAAGAAGTTCAGGAGAAAGAATTAAATCTGGGTCTTGACCTGAAAGGCGGAATGGATGTAATTCTTGAAGTTTCTGTGGTTGATGTTGTTAAAGCTTTGTCAAACTATAGTAAAGATACAACTTTTGTCAGAGCCATACAATTAGCCCAGGATTATCAGAAAGACAGTCAGGAGGATTTTATTACTCTTTTTGGAAGAGCTTTTGAAGAAATAGACCCGAATGCAAGACTAGCAGCAATTTTTGGAACACTTGACCTGAAAGAGAAAGTTGATTTTAATTCCACTAACCAGGAAGTCCTGAAAGTATTGAAGGATGAAACTCAGGTTGCAATTGATAATTCATTCAATATTCTGAGGAGCAGGATTGACCGGTTTGGTGTTGCTCAACCAAATATTACAAGGCTGGAAACACAAGGACGGATTATGGTTGAATTACCGGGGGTGAAAGATCCCGAAAGAGTTCGAAACCTGCTCCAGAGCACTGCCCATCTTGAGTTTTGGGAAACTTATGAAAATTCTGAAGTTTATCCTTACCTGGTAGAAGCAAATAATATCCTGCAAGAAATTCAGGGAGATCTTATGCCGGAAGAAGATACAGGGAAATCCGTGGATTCTGAAATCGAACCTGAATCTGAATCTATTGCTGCCCAGGATTCTGTTGTTGAAGAATCTTTGCTTGATATGATTGAAGCTGATACAATGGCTGAGACAGGGGAACCTGAAAATATTGAACAGTTCAATCTGCAGAATCCATTATTTGCAGTGCTTTATCCGCATATAATTAACGGACAACTTGTTCCGGGTTGTGTTATCGGATATTCTCATTACAGGGATACAGCCAAAGTGAATGAGTTCCTTAGTATGAAGCAGATACGATCCCGCTTCCCCAGGGATATAAAGTTCTTCTGGTCAGTTGAGCCTTATAAATATGATGAAACACAAACTCTGTATGAACTTCGTGGGATTAAGGTTACCACCCGTGATGGCAGAGCCCCTCTGAGTGGTGATGTAATCACTTCTGCAAGAACAGCACAAAGTCAATACTCGTCAAACATAGAGGTTAATATGTCAATGAATGCCGAAGGTGCAAAAACATGGGCAAGAATGACCCGGGAGAATATTGGTCGATGTCTTGCAATTGTTCTGGATGGTTATGTTCGTTCAGCACCCAGGGTCTCAAATGAAATTAAAGGTGGTAGTTCCCAAATTACCGGTGACTTTACTATTGAAGAAGCCGAAGACCTTGCAAATATACTTAAATCAGGTAAGCTGCCTGCTCCGGCAAATATTATTCAGGAGGCAATTATTGGTCCTTCCCTGGGTAAAGAAGCTATTCATTCAGGACTAAATTCTTTCCTGATCGCATTTTTAGTGATTATGTTCTATATGGTTTTTTATTATAGTCACAGAGCGGGGTTAGTTGCAGATATTGCCCTTATTGTTAACATGTTCTTCCTTCTCGGTGTGCTGGCATCACTTGGTGCCGTTCTCACACTGCCTGGTATTGCAGGAATCATTCTTACAATTGGTATATCTGTTGATGCCAATGTGTTAATATTTGAACGAATAAGGGAAGAATTAAAAGCAGGGAAAGGTATTAAACTGGCTATTGCTGACGGATACCAGAATGCATATTCAGCTATAATTGATGCGAACGTAACAACCTTATTAACAGGAATAGTTCTCTATCTTGTTGGTACAGGGCCTATCAAAGGTTTTGCCACTACACTGGTAATTGGTATTCTGACATCATTGTTTTCAGCAATATTTATTACCCGGCTGATTTTTCTCCAGATGCTTTCAAAGAACAACAAGCTTACATTCACTACAGAAATTACAAAGAAAGCATTTAAAAACACCCAGATTGATTTTCTCGGTAAACGTAAAATATTCTATGTAATATCGGGAGTAATTATTTTAATAGGAATTAGTTCTCTTTTTACCCGTGGATTAAATACAGGTGTTGATTTCACCGGAGGACGGACTTATGTTGTGAGATTGAAACAGGAAGCCGATATTGAGGAAATCAAAAACAATCTTGCTGTAAGCTTTAACGAAGCGCCCGGAGTGAAAATATTTGGTGATGATCACCAGGTAAAAATTACTACTAAGTTTATGATAGAAGACAAAAATGCAGACAATGAAGTGGAAACAAAATTGCATGAAGGTTTTTTACCAATTATTGGTGGTGATGTTTCTTTAAATGAATTTCTGTCAGATTACCGGCAGAGTTCACAGACCGTTGGGCCAACCATCGCGGATGATATTAAAATACAGGCTGTCTGGGCAATATTTCTCTCGCTTGTTTTTATATTCCTCTATATCCTCCTCAGGTTCAGGAACTGGCAATATGGTCTTGGCGCTTTAATAGCTCTTGTGCATGATTCTCTCATTATTCTGGGAATCTTTTCCGTTTTTTATGGGATGCTGCCTTTCTCGCTCGAAATAGACCAGGCTTTTATTGCAGCTATTCTTACAGTAGTTGGTTATTCAATTAATGATACTGTTGTTGTATTCGACAGGATCAGGGAATATATGGGCATTTACCGTAAGCGTGAAAGAACAGAGATTATGAACAGAGCATTGAATAGTACTCTTAGCCGTACTTTTAGTACCTCACTTAGTACTTTTATAGTATTGCTGGCAGTATTTATTTTTGGTGGTGAGGTTATTCGTGGCTTTGCTTTTGCTCTTCTTGTTGGTGTTATAGTTGGAACCTATTCTTCATTGTTTATTGCAACTCCTGTTGTATTTGATACCATTAAAAAAGCCGGTACCATTAGAGTACTTCGGGGAAAGAAACATCAGTAGAGTCCGTTTTTAAAGTCGGAAAGTTTAGGTGAATAGTAAAAATCACAAATGACAAGCACCAAAATTCAAATAAATTACAATATTCAAAAATTCAATGACCAAAACAGTTTCGGTCATTTTAAAATTGATATTTGGATATTATTTGTTTTTTGTTATTTGTTATTTGGTGCTTTATTTCGAGAATGCTTAACTTTATGAACAGACACTAAGTAATAAACATAAAACATCTGGAAAGCATATTAGGGGTTTTTTCTTTTTTTTGTGAATTATTCGGGTTAATTTAGCATTTCAGTTTACGGAATTTGGTGTCGTTTGAAATAAATATAAGATGAACCAACTATTATTCATTAGCGGGCAGGAAATATTCATAGTAATGATTGTTGTTTTATTGCTCTTTGGTGCCAATAAAATTCCTGAAATTGCCAAAGGGTTGGGAAAAGGAATGCGTGAATTCAGGAAAGCAACAGATGATATTAAGAAGGAAATAAATGACCAGTCAAGGGAAATCACCGATGATGTCAATAAATTTAAAGACGATCTGACGAAAGAAGACTAAAGTCAAGTCAAAAGTCAAAAGATAAAAGTCAAAAGTATAATGTGCTGATAATATGCTCAAAATACAATGTTGTTTAAGGCATTGATTTCCATTAACTTTGTGCTCTTTGGGAAAATTAAAAAATGGAATGCTGTAGTTCCCAATATTCCAATATTCCATTATTCCAATATTCCAGAAAAACCATGTTTTATCCTGAAGAATTAAAACTTTGATTTAAATGATTGTTGCAGATAAAGTAATGAAATCTTTTGGCGATCTTCAGGTTCTAAAAGGTATCAATATGCAGATAAATAAGGGAGAGATTGTGTCAATCGTTGGTGCTAGTGGTGCAGGCAAAACAACATTCCTTCAGATTCTCGGTACACTTGACCGGTCCGATTCAGGTTTTGTAAAGTATGACGGTGTTGAAGTAAATTCCATGAAAGAAAAACAACTCTCCCGGTTCCGGAATATGAATATTGGTTTTGTATTCCAGTTTCACCATCTTTTACCGGAGTTCAATGCATTAGAGAATGTATGCATTCCTGCTTTTATTGCACGGAAATCTAAATCATCGGCGGTAAGAAAAGCAAAAGAATTGCTAACCTTTCTGGGGCTTGAAGGTCGCTTTAATCACAAACCTTCTGAATTAAGCGGTGGTGAACAACAACGGATTGCTGTAGCCAGAGCTCTGGTTAATAATCCGGCTGTTTTACTTGCCGACGAACCTTCCGGCAATCTCGACTCAAAAAACAAACAGGAATTGCATAAACTATTCATGCGCCTCAGAGATGAATTCAGCCAGACAATTGTAATTGTAACTCATGACGAGAGTCTGGCAGATATTGCTGACAGAAAGCTGGTTATGAAAGATGGTTTGATAGTATAGAGACAATTAATTGATCATCTCACTTTCGGGAAGATCATAATCCTCAATCATTTTGATCCCTATTTTTTCAAGTTCGTCAAGTACAGGGTTATATATCTCAGGAAGCACCGGCCTGTATACTCCCTTAATGTTTATCTTGCCATTCAGGATCATTTTAGCAGCAATAGCAGCAGGTAGAGCAACTGTTCGGGCAACTGATGTATCGGTGGCTGGCGTACCAAAATCAAGCATCCTTGATTTGATAACCTCTTTCTTGCCATCGGGGTAAGAAGCCAGGAACGTATGCATCATAACTACCATATCACGTTCTTCTTTTCCCAGTGACATTTTATCCAGCATAAGGTCAGATACCACTTCAAATGGCGAATCTTCTTCTCTGCCAACAGGTTTATCATCAAACAATCCCAGCCATTCAATAGCTTTTAGAGCATGTGCATTGACATCGATACCAAGAAATCCGGCTACTTTCTGTTTTAGATTATCCGCTGTTTTTTCACCAATAAGCATTGCTGTCATCTCTCCATACGTTTTTCCTTTAAGGTCAAGTTTATCATAGGTGATCAGGTTCATTCTTTTCATAACATCCAGTGTTTCACACCACCCTTTATGCCTGAAAGTGCCCCTGAACATTGTCACTGCTTCAGGAATTTTATAGATATCAATATAATCAATTGAATCCCTGTTGGGATATACCTCCAGTTTACTAACATCGGGGAAATCAACCATGAAGGTGTCTTTGAACAGGTTTTCTGATGAAACATAGGTTTCTTTTCCATGTTTCAGGTATCTTCCATCGTTATTACTGGCCATAATTACCCCTTTCGGGCTCCACGAAAATTTGTACATAAATGGATTATCTGCGTCCTCAAGAGAGGGGAGAGCTCCGCAAAGTGAGTAAAACTCATCCACATTGCCACCTTTATCATGTATGTAATCAATAATCCGCATGGCAGACATATGATCAATTCCCGGATCCAGACCTATCTCATTAAGGATAATAATTCCGGCATTCCGGGCCTCCTGATCAAGAGCTTTCATTTCCGGTTTAACATAAGAGGTTGTAACCATTTCCTTACCGTGTTTAATGCATTTACCGGCAACATTAAGGTGGTGGGCGTATGGTAACAGACTTACTGTAAGATCATGTTCCGCAATTAGCTTATCAAGAGTGACATCATCATCCACAGTCCAGGCAACAGCTTCTCCATTTGAAAAACCTTTAATCATTGCATCTGCCTTAGATCTTGTACGTGTAGCAACTGTTACATGGAAATTTTCCTTTAACAGGTATTGGACAATAGGTTTTGCAACCATTCCTGCACCGAGTATTAATACTTTTTTCATACGTTTAAATCTTTTATGTTAGTGACAATGTTACTTATATTTTATACCTTTTTACAAGTTCTGTGATATTTGTTACTCGCTCCCACAAAAGCCCATGGCACAAACCCGCTCGTGAACTTCCATGTGGAAAAATATGTATACTGTTGAGCAACCATTATTTATTCATTTTTGTTTGTGCATTAATAATACATGGAAGTTTCATATAACTATTTTTTAATAATGATTTACAAATATTGATAGCAAGATAGAATTTTTTTAAAAAAAGAAAAATACTTTTTATCAGCTCATAGGCTGTATTGTCCTTTCAAATCCCATCTTCTTCGATGAAACTGACTGGATCGATATACCATCAGACTGGTCCTTAAATATAGTACAGGGAAAAACTTACAACAATGAAGACAAAATTGGAAATCAATTATGGAATAAAATCGAAGAAAAGATAATTAAACACAAACTTTTTGAAACACAACCTGAATCAAAGAGTCAACTTGTCCTTGAGTCTAAGGAGGCTGATAGGTATGGAAAAGAAATACTTACTCGCGTAAGATTAGGTCAAAGTGCATTTAGAGTTCTAATCACCGACGCATATACAAGGAGGTGCTCTATTAGTGGAGAAAAAACACTCCCGGTTTTAGAGGCAGCCCATATCAAGCCATATGAAAAATCCAGACCACATTTTGTTTCAAACGGTTTGCTTCTCAGGGCTGACATTCATAAGCTATTTGACAAAGGTTACATTACAATAACCCACAAATATAATATCGAAGTCTCAAGGAGAATTAAGGAAGAATTTGAAAATGGAAGAGATTATTATAAATACCATGGTAAAGATTTAATTTGTCTTCCAAAAAGAGAAATTGACAAACCAAGACTGGAATTTATTGATTGGCATAACAATAATATTTATAAAGGATAATAAATAAAGCACGTGCAACAAAGAGATATAAAACATGAGGGTTCCACGGTATTCGATTTACCTGTTTTGATTATTTGTTTTATTGTATGGTTGAAAAACAAATGTTTAGCTAAATTGTTATTTAGTGAAATGATAGCTCTTATGCGAAAAGCAAATTCCTACATTGGCAGGTCTTCCATTGAAACAACTTGCCGTTAAAACCACCGTCAGGGTTTGAACCATTTCGTGAACAAAGTGAGCGAAATGTCTCACGAGCAGGAGTTTGCGCAATGGATAGTGGGAGCGAGTAAACCGCTTATATCGGGTGACAATCCGTCATATAGTGTACAATTGAATCCGGGGTATACTGTACAATTTGAGTGAGAAGAATACTGATTGATTTGCGATTTTTTATGTATCTTACATTTGTTTACAACCTATTTGCTGTTTTGTAAGAACGAAGGATAAAACACTTATACGTTAGCGAATTAATGAAAAAAAATACGGCATTCGAATATCCGGATTACTTTGCGAGATTTTATGATTTGATTTATCATAAATTGCGAGACGGAGTAGATAATCAATACTTTTTAGACCAAATAAAACAGACTAATGGTAAAATTCTTGAAGTTGGTGTGGGGACAGGTCGGTTTTTTATTGACGCATTGACCCACGACGCAGATATATACGGGTTTGACATTAGTAGTTCAATGATTGATGTACTAAAAGCAAAACTAAACAAAACACAGCAACGCAGAGTAAGTGTGCAAAATATCATTGATTTTCAATATGACTTCAAATTTGATTTGATAATTGCTCCCTTCCGGGTTGTGATGCATCTACTTGAAAAATCTTCCCAGATTGACGCAATTAATAATGTTTATAGACATCTTAAACCAAATGGCAGATTTATTTTTGATAATTTTGTTCCGGATCTGAAACACCTGATAAAAGGACTTGACCATCATACGGATTTTGACGAAGAATACGAACCGGGGAAAAGAATTAAACGTTCTGTATCAACACAACCTGACTTAATTAATCAATTGATAAATATCGAGTTTCAATTTGAATGGGATGAAGACAACGGAAAGCGGACTGAAATATGGAAACTTCCCCTTAGGTTCTTCTTTAGATATGAATTAGAACATCTTATTGAACGAACAGAATTTAAAAG
>JADFUQ010000366.1 GCA_015222065.1 Bacteroidota bacterium | reverse complement strand
GGATCAACTTCGCGTATACTTTTCCCTTTCCCGGATAATACAGTAAGAAAAATATGACCATCGCTTCCGGACCATTCCGGTATTAACGGTGTTAAACCCTCCGGCACTTCTATTCTCCGGATAGTGTTTCCGTAAAATGCATCAAGAATTACGAGAGAAGCTTCATTTTTTTCGCTGATCTCAACTACTACTATCTTTTTCCCATCGGCAGAAATCGCGGGACCGAAATACCTGTTTCTGTTGGTAAGCCGGGTTTCATTTGAGGTAGCAAGATCAAATATCTTTATATCAGAGTAACTGCGGTTTCCCCATCTGGAGTCACGTATGTTTTCCGACCATACAATTTTATTTGCTCCTGCCGACAGCCTTAAAGATTGATAATATCCCGGTTTATGCAGTATCTTTTCTTCACCGGTCCTGGTATTTAAAGTTATAAATTCTTTAATCTGATCAATCCCTGATTTTTCAGCAATAATAATACTGTCATTAATATATTGTGGGAAGCGGTAACTTGTATATGACTTATGTTTTGATTTGTTTATCGTATCAAATTCAGTAAAGCTGATCTGTGAATTTTGTTCTTTCCATTCTTTATGTAAATAGTTAAAAGTTTCTCTATAGAGTTCCCTTTTTGAGAGACCGGTTTGTTTTTTTAAGCTAAGGTGGAGAGGGAAAAGTGTATAAGGATTTTTTGCAATAAAATCAATAGAGTTCCCCCATAAACTTTCCCCGTATTTTTGTATGGAAAAGGCAACCATCTGATAACCATACTGGTAATAATCAGGAATATAATTTTTATATGATCCGAAAAACATTTTATCGAAGCTGCAAAAATCATCTTTTTCAAGTGAGAGGGCACGTAGCTTCATCTTGAAAAACGGCAAACTGCCTCTACCCGAATGACTTAATGACGTCTCGCTATAAACAGCATCTCCTTCAAGCAGCCAGAATGGGATAATACCGGAAACCCCCCCAACAGCCTGTTGACCTAAAAACCAGGAGAACAGACGTGTAAAACCCTGGTTCAGCTTATCCACCTGTACTACATGCCGTAATTCGTGGAGAGTAAGTTGCTCAAGTGATTCCTGGGGAAAAGAACCCGGATCAGGAACCGGGTACAATTCTATCCTTTTCGGAGCCCATGAAACAAATCCGTTTGAGATGGCAGAGTAATTATGAACGATAACAGGAATTTTGGATGGCTGATGTCCAAGTTGTTCAGATACAGGAAGAAAGGAGTATTCGAGAATACTTGTTAATCTCTGTGCCTCTTTTGAATAACTTTCAGGAAACAGCACCTGAAAATGCTCTGTATTAATCTCTTTCCAGTGAATTGATGCAGGATCCTGGCCTTTTATATAGTATTGAGCCTTTAATGCTACTGTTGTAAAAAGGATAATGAGAAGAAGAAAAATAAATTTTTTCATTAATCGGACTGGTAAAAATTTCTTTCAAAAATAGTTAATTCAAAGTTTATAAATGTAGCATGAAGAAAAAGTATTAAATTCGCTGACAGAATTTGCTAAAATGAGTAAATGATTAAATGCTAAAATGATTAAATGGGAAGAGGGGAAGTTTTAACCAGATTTTATTGGTTGAAAAAGGATTTTGCGAGGAGCGAAGCGACGAAGCAATCTCCCAAAAATAACCAGAATACTAAATAAATAGACTGTCATGATCTTTACGAAAAGCCGGGAGAGATTGCTTCACTTCGTTCGCAAAATCCGTATACTTTTTATGCTTTAAGGGTATGCATAAGTTGTAACCGAAATATGAAATATGAATTCTGAAGACATTTTAAGCATTCTGGATATTTTAGTCACTTTAAACATTTTATCATTTACTCATTTCTTTTATCAGGCACTGAATAGACTCCTTTTTTTTAATATTTATTATATATGAAGAACTTTAAAATATACAACAGAACCCTGGGATGGCTTACTTTTCTGACAGCCGCGGCTGTTTATCTTATGACCATTGAACCAACCACAAGCTTATGGGATTGTGGTGAGTTTATTGCCTCAGCTTATAAACTTGAAGTTGGTCACCCTCCGGGAGCACCACTGCATATGATTATGGCACGCGTAGCAACTTTATTTGCAAGCAGTAATGCAACAGCTGCCAAAATGATAAATGCGCTGTCAGCCCTTGCAAGCGCCTTTACGATCATGTTTCTTTTCTGGACGATAACACACCTGGCAAATAAAATATTTGCAGGAAATAAGGAAAAAACAAGGGGGCAAATGATTGCTGTCCTTGCAAGTGGACTGGTAGGTGCAATGGC
>JADFUQ010000365.1 GCA_015222065.1 Bacteroidota bacterium | reverse complement strand
TAATTATTTATATTGTTTCTTAGTAACTTATCATTTATTTTTAACTGTAGATTATTCAACCTGTTGATAATTGACCGTAAAGGATATTCAGAATTGATAATACCAGTATTCAAATAAATGTAAACAGCTATGGAAAAACAAAGCAAACTTAACAGGCGGGGATTTCTGAAATCTTCTGTAATTGGTGCTACAGGTATTGTTGTTGGTCAGAATGTTTTGGGAAGAACCACAAAAACAAATATTCCTGAGGAAGAGAAAAATGAAAAAATTATTTACAGGACTCTCGGAAAAACAGGGATCAAATTACCTATTGTAAATATGGGTGTAATGAGGGCAGATAACCCAAACCTGGTAAAAGCTGCTCTTAAGAAAGGTATAAAACACCTTGATACCGCTCATGGATACCAGGGGGGAAGAAACGAAGAGATGCTTGGAAAACTTTTGATGGATTATCCGCGCGATTTGTATACCATCGCTACAAAAATCCATCAGCCGGGACTGGACAGGAAAACAGGTTTGTATTCAGATGAAGCAACTGAAGAAACGTTTTTGAATATGTTTGAGATAAGTATGAAACGACTTAATTTAGAATATGTTGATATTCTTTTTCATCATATGCCGGGATCAAGAGAATCAACACTCCATGAGCCTACTCTTAATGCTATGAAAAAAGTCAAAAAATCCGGGAAAGCAAAATTCCTTGGTGTCTCTACTCATAACAGAGAACCTGAGATGATCCAGGCTGCTATTGATAGTGGTGTTTATGATGTAGTGCTGGTTGCTTATAATTTCAAACAGGATAATGTAGAGGAAATGAATGAGGCAATTGATAAGGCAGCGAAAGCAGGATTGGGAATTATTGCTATGAAGACAATGGCCGGTGGATTTTACGACAAGGAAAGACAACATCCTGTAAATACGAAAGCTGCGTTAAAGTGGGCTCTGCAAAATCCTAATGTGCACACAGCTATACCTGGCTTTACCAGTTTTGATCATTTGGAGGAGAGTTTTAGTATTATGGAAAACCCGGAACTGACGAATGAAGAAAAAGAACATATTAAAAAAGGAGAATCTCTTGTTTCACTTTATTGTAAAGGATGCCGGGAATGTGTAGAGCAATGCACAAAAACTCTTCCCGTCCCTGATCTTATGAGAGCATACATGTACACCTATGGTTACAGCAACCTGGAAAAAGCACATCAATTGCTTGTGTCACTTGACCTTCCGGAAAATCCATGTACTGACTGCAGGGAATGTACAGTAAATTGTACTTCAGGATTTAATGTCGCGGAAAAGATTAAAGATGTCAGCCGGCTTATAGAGGTACCGGAAGATTTTATTGCTTAAACAGCTTCGATGGTAGAAGGTGGTTTTTTAGTTATGTTGTAAGTAACGCTTACTATATTTGGGACTTCAGTTGTAATTCTTTCAGCCAGTCTTTCAAGTGTGTCATAAGGAAGTCTGGTTGGTGTCCCTGTCCTTGCATCTTTACTTTCCCAGCATCGTATCTCTATCTGAGAACCAAAATCCCTGTTTCCGTCTCTTATTCCGGTAACTTTATCTTCATGCAGAATCGCCATATACTGGAATGCTCCTGAATCCTTTAATTCCTCTTCAACAATCACTGTGGCTTTTCTCACAGTCTCAATCTTTTCCGGGCTGACCTCTCCAATAACCCTTGCTGCCAGGGCAGGACCGGGGAATGGGGGTCTGTTATATATTTCTTCAGGTAGTCCCAATGCTTTTCCAACTTCTCTTACCGCGGGTTTTCTGAGTTGTACAAGGGGCTCAAGGATCTTGTAACCGAATGCCTCTTCAGGATCAATTCCCAACTGCTCAAAAACGTTGTGTTGTCTCTTTATGCCCGCCACTGTTTCATCCACATCTGTTAAAATCGTTCCCTGAAAAAGATATTTCGCGTTACTGTTTTTTAATAACTTGCCAAAAACATTTTTGTAAAATGAACTGGCAATAGCTTCTCTTTTTTCCTCCGGATCTGTAACGTTTTTTAATGCATCGAAAAACACCTTTTTAGCATCTATAATTTCAATATTTACCCCCAGGTTTTTAAAAAATGAAACAACATACTCCGGTTCTCCTTCCCTCATCAGACCATTATCAATAAAATATGTTTTAAGCTTACCCCCCAGGGCTTTGTGTCCCAGTATAGTAACAACTGATGAATCAACACCACCGGACAAAGCGTTAATGGCATAATTACTGCCCACTTTCGAAGAAATATCCATCACTTTTTCTTCAATAAACTTATCAGGATTTAATTCTCCTATTTTTATTTCTTTGATTTCCATATTATATATTATTAAGTCGCCAATCTTCAGTCGGCAGTCGGCAATTTGAAGAATGGGCTATTTATACTTTTTAGTCCCGATTTATCGGGAATGTGATTAAATATGTGTTATAATTGTTTGATTGTTATTTATTTTTTTGTGGATTGCCGACTGTGGACTGCCGACTATTAACTAATTATTTATGAAACCTGAAAATTAAGGTTTTTTTAATCAATTTGTGAAACTATATTCTAAGATCCGCTAAGAGGATATCAAATTTCACCCTCCAACTCCTGGAAGGATAATAAGATCTTCGATAGCGCCTAATTCTTTGATTTT
>JADFUQ010000364.1 GCA_015222065.1 Bacteroidota bacterium | reverse complement strand
CTTTTTTAGTTGAGATGTGGCAGGAACAGCAGTTCCAATGTTAAGTTCTTTAAAAACCTGTCTTGAATCTGCTGAAATAATGTATGTATCCAGTTCGGTTGCAACCTTTATGGCAACTTCAGTTTTTCCAACACCTGTTGGTCCGAGTATAACGATTAAAAAATTTGACATTATTTTTTTCCTAAACCTGAAAGTAAAAAAGCAATTGTATCTATGTTATCAGCGTATTCCCAGACCTCGGGATCCTGCGCTTTCCCGGGAGGTATTGCGTTAAAGTCAGGGTTCCCGGATACAAAACACTGGATAATATCCCGGTTGTCTTCAAAATGTGATTTTAATAATTCTTTTCTATTATAGTATTGGTAATGTAATACACTAACGGGAGAGGCTATAGACTCATCCTTCTTTAATAATACAAAGCCATTATCTTCATGTTTAATATGGTTCATTAGTAATATTGAACGATTGTATTTGTAATTATTAGCGTATTTAGGGTGGTTAATTATAAAAACAAAAGGTTCTATTGCATTGAGAAACAGGTTGAAATCATATCCGGCAGGGACATATAGTTTGGATACGCTCCTGCAGCCTAATCCAAAATAACGGAATATATCATCACCCAGTAACTGTAATTCCTGCTTAGTTTCTGACCCATCCAGAATGGCAACAGAATTCCTGTTTTTTCGGATGATATTTGGACAACTGCCAAAATAATAATCGAAATACCTTGCCGTATTACCGCTTCCGGTTGCAATAATCACATCATAATCTGAAATGTGTTGATCAGTAAATTGAATTGAATCCCGGAAGGCGGGATATATTTCCAAAAGGACATCAGCAATAAGAGGGAGTAAAATATTATCTTTTGATGAAAGCTTTCCGGTGAATTTGTTACCTGAAATAAGAACAGACAGGAAATCATGAAAACCTACCATGGGGATATTCCCTGCCATTACTACACCTGCAGAGATTTTTTTTTTGATGTTTTTTAGCTCAGGGTATTGTTCTATCCATTTTTGAAGCTTGAATTTTTCAAGCGACCGGCCTATACCGGTTACTGCCTGTCGCACAAATTTTTCTATAAACCAGGGGTTGTGAAGATTGGTTTCCCGGATAGCTGATTCAAACCGTTTGAAGTATTTTGTGTTTAACCTGTTTGTGTCTTGTACATTTGAGCCTGATATCTCAAATTGTCTTAAAAATTTCCCAAGTCTGGCAAATGCCTCTATCCGGTTTTCTAATTCCATACCTATTATTGTGAATTTGGTATAAAGGATTGTCTGTAAAATATTGAAATTTAGGTATTTTACGAATTAATCCTTCCAAAGGAATAATGGAATAATGGAAAATTGGATAAAAAACGGCTTAATAAACATTCCAATATACCACTTTTATTAATCCATATCTGAATAAAGGTATGAAATATAAGTTTGATTAGAAAGAATAGCGTTATTTTCTTATCTGGTTTTTCACCGGAAAAACTTTTTTCCCGGTTCGGTTCTTTTTGTTTCAGACGGGAAAAACACTATTGGGTAACAAACATTATTGGGAAAGTGAAAGCAACATTAACCTCTTTACCCTTTTGTTTCCCGGGTATCCATCGCGGACTGGATTTAATAACCCTGATAGCTTCTGCATCGAGGAGGGGACCAGCTCCTTTCACTATTTCAACATTTTTTACATCTCCATTTTTGTCTACAACAAACTGAACAAACACTTTGCCTTCAGTACCTTTTTTTGCAGCTTCTTCCGGGTAGATTAAATTATACATAACATACTTACGAAATGCATCAAAGCTCTCAATTGAATCGTATGAGAACTTAGGCATATCTTCAACTATAAAGAAAATTTCTCCTTCAGGTATTTCCTCCTTTGCAACAGGTTCATCCTGTTTCTTTTTCTCCACCGGGATAACTTTTTCCTCCGGTTCGGTTTTAACTGGTTCCTGAAGAGAAAATTTTACTGGGATAGTGAAAGCAACATTAACCTCCTTTCCCTTTTGTTTTCCGGGTATCCATTGCGGACTGGATTTAACAACCCGGAGAGCTTCTGCATCAAGCAACGGATTAGCACTTCTCAGGATCACTGCACTCACAACATTTCCTTTTTTACCTACAACAAACTGAATATACACTATGCCTTCAATACCTTTTTCAGCAGCAATTTCAGGATAATACAGATACTTCATAACCCAATCTCTAAAACCGTCAAGCCCTTTCCCCTGAAAATTTGGCATTTCTTCAACTATAAAGAAAACTTCTTCAGGTATGGTTGAGTCCTGTTCTTGTGTGATAATTAGTTGTGTATTATTCAACCCTTTTTTGGTGAAGTTACCCGTTAAATTATTGGGTTCGGTTTCCCGTGTAAAGGAGAATATCATTACCAG
>JADFUQ010000363.1 GCA_015222065.1 Bacteroidota bacterium | reverse complement strand
GAAGAACTAATTAAAAATGCACAAGCCATTCATGGCCCCTCAAATCAAGATGTATATAATGGGATAAAGAGTTATTTAGTTGCTAAAAAATTGTTGGAACGTGAAAAATGTGATGCAATCACAATGGATTGCTTAGGGGCCTTAGGTAAAACCAAAATCAGTCTGCCTTGTATAGCATGGTCAAAAATTAATGATCATGCTGTTCCTGCAGCTTGCGAAGCTGATCTCGGAGCTTGCGTTACACATGCTCTTGTTCAGTATTTATTCGACAGGCCAGGTTTTCAGCAAGACCCGGTAGCGGAGACAGCCAGGGGATGTCTAATAGGATCACATTGCACCTGTGCAACAAAACTGAACGGTTTTACAAAATCATCCGAACCATATGATATTGTGCCTCATCATGGTAACAGAGATGCCACTGTACGTCCTGTTTGGAAACACGGGCAAAGAGTAACTGTGGCAGACGTTATTTTATCTGAAGGAAGAAATGGATATGGGTTTATCAGGTCGGATTCAGATGTGGTGGAAAAAGACAAGATCAGTATGATCATATCTTCAGGAGAGGTTGTTGGCCAGAAAAAAATTCCCCCTTCTGGTGGTTGTGTTGTTGCGCCAATGGTAAAACTGGACAATGTTTCAGACTTGCTTGATTATCCTGGATTTCACCAGATATTTTTTTACGGGGATTATAAAAATGAATTAAAATCATATTGCCGGCTTTTTGGAATTAAGCCGGTGATTGTTTAATTTGTTGAATTAAAAGGAGTCTATATGAATTCAAAAAAAAATCCAATAACGCGAAGGGATTTTGTGAAAATTTCTGCGGTCGCAGCAATATCCACTCAATTGTACCCGGCTTTTGCCGGAGAAGGAAAAAATAATTCAAAATCAAGAATAATCCGCATTCATGATCCAAATGCTACGAAACCGTGGGATTATAGCGCCAACACACCATGGAACCACACAGTGGAGCCCGGTGAGACCGGTTATCCCGAAAAGATCAAAGAACGCTATTTTGACTATATCAATGAGGATGTGGTGGCTAAAATGCTGGATCGCGGATTGCGTGAATTGACGGATACTGAATCGGCGCCAGATGCCTGGAGGAAACTTTTACCCAACTTGCAGACAAGCGACCGGATAGCGATAAAGATGAATATGAACAACGCTTCGTTTGATGAGAGCATTACTACTAACCGCATGGATCAGACAATGCCGCTTGTGAATGTGATTCTGGAAAACCTGGTAAATGATCTGGGACTCTCAGCAGAACGAATTACAATTCTTGATGCGTCACGATGGTTTCATCCTGAAAAAATGAAAGGACGATGCAGGTTTAAAAATGTCCGCTGGGTAGATCATACAGATAAGGAACGCTGGGACAAAAATGAATCGGTAACTTTTAGCAAAGATGCTCCAAAACCCGGCGGTGATTTCCGGATGCCAAAGGCTTATACTCATTCTGAGCATATAATTAACCTGTGCCTGATGAAAACCCATAGTTGTGGAATTACCGGGGCGATGAAAAATCATTTTGGTTCGATTCCTACACCAAAGAACCTGCACGAGGGACTGGGAGACAAAAGCTATATTGCAGACGTATGCAACACTCCCAGTATCAGAAATAAGGTGCGATTAAATATCGCAGATGCCCTGTTCGCCAACTGGCACAATAATGTGTGGGCGCCAAGGCCATGGGAGACCTTTCTCGAGGAGTCCCCAAACTCCCTGATAATGGGTACTGATCCCGTGGCATTGGATTCGGTAATGCTGGACCATATTATTGAAGAAATCAAAGCCCAGGGCGAAAATGCATCAAAGAGGTTGAATGAAAGCGTAACACATCACGATTTTCTTCAGTATGCCATGGACGAGTTTGGCCTGGGAATACATGAACACAGGCCGTATAACCGAATTGATTACAGGACGTTTGAGGCTTGAAATTACCAATCATTCCGGATCTCTCCGCCGCATTTTAGTTCACTTATAACTTCTTCTCTTCTCCACTTTAAATATTGTCTCCTGATATGGGCCCAGTTTCACATGTCCACCCGGAATTTCGTGTAAACTACGCAAGTCAATAATAATACCAAATTTCCCCGGTCCTTTCAGATCAAACTCCACCGGTTCCGGTGTCAAGTTGCTTGCATAAACCAGATAATCCGCTTCGCATTCCACTGCCCGTACTTCTACTCCGGTAATAAGCTTATCGTTTTCATCAACACCAACGACCGGTCGTTTCAATTCAAGTTTTTTGGCCAGTGGGGAAAATAAAAGGTGGTAATCCTTCGTTTTTAACGGTGCAGCAAGGTAATAGAGGTTGCCGTTTCCGATTTGCGCGAGCACAATAGCGGCTTTTCCATCGTCAAACGTGGCGAGTACCTGGTGAGAGCCCGGGTCAATAGATTGCACCAGTCCATCCGAAAACAATGTTAGGGGTGGTGTGTTATTTTCGAAAATATCCTTGCTAAGTGTTGTTATCTCTTTCTGAACTTCACCGTAAACGATTTTTTGTGAAAAACTCTGGTCGTAGTTTTGCACTTTTTCTCCCTCGCCAAGGAGAGGCGGAAGTGTTACATCTGTTATATTGATATCAAGCTCTGATATTCTGTTAT
This sequence comes from Bacteroidota bacterium, assembly GCA_015222065.1. GTDB lineage: Bacteria > Bacteroidota > Bacteroidia > Bacteroidales > VadinHA17 > JADFUQ01. Next base: position 1,096 of record JADFUQ010000363.1, on the reverse strand, counting down.
GTTCCCGTGCGTATTGATCAAAGATAAACGACTCGGGAATAATAACTGCTGTGCCGCCTTCTTTAATATAGTTTATTATGGAAGTAACGACCTCAGGTTTGATATATTTGACAGCCGGGACGATAAGGAGCTTGAATTTTGCAAGTTTTCCCGACAGGATCTGCTTTTCACTCACGAACCCGATCCTGCAGCCAAGGAAACGGGAGCCTTCCCAAACGGAATAAACCGCATCAATATAAGGAGTGCGGCCTGCCTGTACAAGGTGGGGAGGTACTTGCACTATGCTTGTCTTTGAATAAAGGATTGCCACTTCCGGTTCAGGTCGAGTAAATTCAGCAATTTCAGAACTCAATCGTCTTACATCAAGACCTATTCGCAGAACTTCATTTATATCTGATAATGATATGATTTTACTGTGAGGCAGGGATGACTGGTTCATTTGCAGGTATTCCCGGCTGGGAGCGCTTGCCCACCACCACTTCGAAATATCGGATTTACCATGCAGGAATTGAAGTAAAATACCATGTGCACCTCCACCCATTTCAGGATCAACCATAACTTTTTTCTTTTCGCTAAGGCTAAGCAACAAATCGGAAAAGATAGAGGATCTGCCGGATTCATTCAGGATAACATCATCCACTTCATTAATTATCAACTCCTCGTCTATTCCGGAAACACTGTTGGATGAACTTAGCATTGACGATGTGCCACCGGCGCAGATCGGAGTATCAGGATCGAATTTACGCATTTCATTTTTTACCCACTTCAGGTAGTCTGTAAAACGCCTCGTATTGAAACATGCCCAATCGTACCATGCCGCCCGGTTTACATCATCAACGGGGCGTGCATTATGGGTTGCAGGCGCCTTGATTTGAGAAAAGGATTGATATCGGGTATTCCAGAGTCGATTGAGTACAGATATTTTTTCATATTTTGTTTTAAGCCGGTCGCGGAACATCTGCTGACTTTTTTCACAGTAACAGATGTATTGCAATTCATAAGCCATGATATTGTAAAGCAGATCCGGATTTTTCTTCCATTCGGAATGATGTTTTTTCATAAAATCCAACACAGCCTGGCGGATATGAGGACTTTC
>JADFUQ010000362.1 GCA_015222065.1 Bacteroidota bacterium | reverse complement strand
TCTTTCCATCTTTCCATCTTTCCATCTTTCCATCTTTCCATCTTTCCATCTTTCCACTCTTCCATTATTCCATTCTTCTATCTGATACCTATTCATTTTCCGGTCAATTTAAAAAATATGGTCAATTCAGGTTTGAAAGATAACAAATCTGTATGCTTTTTTATAACATTCGATTTATTATCTGAATATTTTATAACACAATGGATTGATCCGCAACTAAAGTTAACTGAATTCACGGGAATAAAAAAAGCCCTGAACTGATCAAGGCTTTTTTGTATAAGTTAAAACTGGCATTAATTATCAAATTCGTCTTTCTTAATTTCAGTCAGCCTCAGCATATAGTTCGCGTAGGCATACGGGTTAACCATTTTGTAACAGTCGTCATAAGCATCACCGCTCACCAGCACTGTTTCTCCCTGCTCGAATGGTGTCAGCATATCCATCACTTCTCCGGCATCACAAATCTCAAAGGTTGAATAGATGTCAGTAGGTTGAAATTTAGCATAACTGGTTTCTACATTATAAATTATAGTCCCACTGGTTTCTACAAGGGGAAAACGTACATCTCCATCACAACCACATTTAGGTTGTTTTTTACAACCTGGTTGAGAAGAAAAAACCAGAATTCCAATTATAAATATGAACTTATACAACTTACGCATTACGAAAGTTAGTCTTTTATAATGAATATCTAAAAATCATATTTATTATCCTCAATCAACTTATCTGCAATTCTTCTCCTGGCTTCTTTAGTGTTTACGCCCTTTACGGTAGTGTAATAGTTTGTTCCTTTAACCAGCAGGTCTTTCACCTCCCCTTCAGCAAATGAATAAATTGCATCTTTTGCAAATTTACTTATTTTTCCTGAAGTATCATAAACAAATACATCAATAATATCTTTATACACCTTTATCTGCTCTGCATCCTTAATATTCTCAAGTTTCTCGACACGAAGCAGTGATGATTCCGAGACATAAAGAAGCATAATAATATCTGCAATACTATTCAATATCTCCTGTTCGTACACCAATTTCCGCTGGAATTTCTCAGAAGCTGTATGAATAAGAAACAGGGCAATTTTCCTGAAGTTTCTGATAATTTGTTTCTTTTCAGCATAAAAATCACCTTCCGGTTCAGTGGTACCGGACAAATTCCCCAAGCCTTTAAATGCTTTTTCAGCTTTACCGAACAGGTCAAAATATCCTTTAGCACCTCTTTTCAGGACAGTATCAACAACCAGTATTTTATTTATCTCGTTTGTACCCTCAAATATCCTGTTTATCCTTGAGTCACGATATCCCCTATCAACATCCAATTCAGCCGAATAACCCATTCCGCCATGTATCTGCACATTTTCATCAACTATATAATCAAGTGATTCAGAACCAACCACTTTAAGAACAGCTGCTTCAACAGCAAATTGTGCAAAAGCATCAAGAGTAGCTTTTTCTTTAATCATCTCCTCAAGACTTTGCCCGACATACTGATCAATATTATAACTTGCCCTGTAAACAGCCGATTCAATAACAAAATGCTTAATGACTTGTTCTGCAAGTTTATACTTGATTGATCCGAAAGAACTGATGAGCATTTTGAATTGTTTTCTTTCATTGGCATACTGAACTGATTGATTAATAGCATATTTTGCAGCTCCCAGGACATTTCCCCCAAGCTTTATCCGTCCCATATGAAGAATATTAAGTGCAATTCTGAACCCCTCTCCGCGCTTTCCAAGAAGATTTTCCACAGGAACTTTACAGTCATTAAAAAAGAGTTGACGTGTTGATGAGCCCTTTATACCCATTTTTTTCTCCTCAGGATTAAATACGATACCCGGGAAAATACGTTCAACAATAAAAGCACTAAGTACACGGTCATTATCAATTTTCGCAAACACAGTAATAACATCAGCAAATCCTGAATTTGTTATCCACATTTTTTGTCCGTTAAGCAGGTAATGTTTACCATCTTCTGACAGTGTTGCATTAGTTTTACCGGCATTGGCATCCGAACCGGCATTAGGTTCAGTTAGAGCGTAAGCCCCTTTCCATTCACCGGAAGCAAGCTTTGGAAGATACTTTTCTTTTTGCTGGTCATTACCATAATAGAGGATTGGTAATGAGCCGATACCTGTATGGCATGAATAAGCAACAGCAAATGAATATGCTGCACCCATTACATCAGCTACAAGCATCGAAGTTGCAAAAGACTGCTCAAATCCTTCATATTTTTCCGGAATAGAGATACCAAGAAGGCCCAGATCTCCTGATTTTGTGAGGATTTCTGCTATCAATCCCTCTTCCTGCTGATCAATCCTGTCAAGATTCGGAAAAACTTCAGCCTCCAGAAAATCCCGGCATGTTTGTGCGATCATGTTCTGCTCTTCGTCAAACTCTTCAGGTATAAAAACATCCTTTGCTTCTGTTTCTTTAACAATAAATTCACCACCTGTTACTTTTTCATTTTTTTCCATAATTAATTTTTTTTCAGGTTTTGCTATTTCTATGTTACAGTTCAAATTCCTAATGATAAAACTACAATTTCAGCAATATCATAGTTCTTCACTTCCTCTACTTTATTTTTATATTTAATTCCATCAGTGATCATAGCCATACAATATGGGCAAGCTGTTGCAATAATATCAGCTCCGGTTTCAAGTGCCTCTTCAGTTCTTTCAATAAATATTTCTTTATCCCCTTCTTCAGCTTCTTTAAACATTTGCCCTCCACCTGCTCCGCAGCAAAGAGCATTATTTTTATTCCTCTTCATTTCTTTCTTTTCTGATGGAATAAAATCAAGCACTTTCCTTGGTGCAGCATATTCGCCGTTTGCCCTGCCCAGATAACAAGGATCATGGTAAGTAATGGTTTTTTCTTTAAAAATTGCAGAATTAACCTTCAAATTTCCAGCTTCAATATGATCTCTTAAAAACTGTGTATGATGAATCACCTGGTAATTTCCATCATATTGAGGATATTCGTTTTTAAAAGTATTATATGCATGAGGATCGCAAGTTAAAATTTTTTTTACTTCATACCCGTTCAGTAATTCAATATTCATCATTGCCTGCATCTGGAAAAGCATTTCATTACCAGCTCTTCTGGCCACATCTCCTGTTGAAGATTCTTCAGTACCAAGGACTGCATAACTTACACCTAAATGGGTAAGTATCTTTACAAAAGCTCTGACAACGTTTTTATACCGGTCGTCAAAAGCCCCGGCACTTCCAACCCAAAAGAGATATTCCGGCTTCTCATTTTTTGCAAAAAGATCGGCCATTACCGGAATATCTATTTTTCGTTTTTCCATAAATACTTATCTCTGATGTATAAAAAAGATTTCTAAAAGTTCTTCAGGATAATACATAGTTATCAAGGAATATTGGAATATTGGAATATTGGAATGTTGGAAAATAAGTATGAGCCCTCTGTTAATATTTTTTCTTCCCATTATTCCATCTTTCCATTATTCCATTTTTCCATCATTCCATTATTCCATTCATATAAACATCTTTTGCCCATTCCATCCTGTCCTCCTGTGAAAACTGCCAGGGAGCACCATTATTTTCAATATTTGAAAATGTATTATTTAGCGGTCCGGGAGCAGCAGATTCTTCCAGAACAAGGTATCTCCTCATTTCCAGAATAATAGCAAGAGGATCAATATTTACCGGACATTCGTAAGTACACGCGTTACAGGTTGTACAAGCCCATAATTCCTCTGCTGAGATGAAATCAAATAATGACCTGGCATTTTGTTCGTCATCCTTTTCCGATCTTTTTTTATTAAACAGTTTATCAGCAATTTCTTCCAGATTGTCACGTGTATCCATAACAATTTTTCTTGGAGACAGTTTTTTACCGGTAATATTTGCGGGGCAACTGGATGTACATCTTCCACATTCCGTACATGTATATGCATCCATTAGATGTTTCCATGTCAGATCCCTAATAGTTTTTGCACCAAATGTCACTTCTTCATTATCATCATCCTGGTCGGAATAATTTTCTTCCAGCATAAGTTTAACCTCTTTAGTTATTGATGGCATATTTGCCATTTCCCCTGCCGGACGGAGTTTTGAATAATAGACATTAGGAAAAGAAAGAAAAACATGAAAATGCTTTGAATAAGGGATATAATTAAGAAAAATAAATACACCTATTATATGAAACCACCAGCAAAATCTTTCAGTAAAGATTAAAGAGGAAGATGGCAATCCTGAGAAGATGGGTTGAATAATACTGCTGATCATAAAAGACCCAACTTTAACATAATGTGAATCGGGTCTGGTTTGGAGGATACCGTCAGTTGCATTCATTATCAGGATAGCACTCATAAGCAAAAGCTCAGTAATCAAAATAATGTTAGCATCCGAACGCGGCCATAGGGTCATTTCCTTATTCCAGAATCTTTTAATTCGAAGAATATTACGACGAATAAGAAAAACAGCACATCCAAACATAACGGTTATAGCAAATAATTCAAATATTGAAACCATAATACCGTAGAAACCACCAAAGAAAGAGAATAACCTGTGGGTTCCTGCAACTCCGTCAATAAGGATCTCACACATTTCAATATTAACAATAATAAACCCCGCATAAACAAAAATATGCAATAATGCTGCTATTGGTCGTTGCAACATTTTTTGCTGACCTATTGCAATAAACAACACTCTTTTCCACCTTAAGAGTATATTATCATTTATTACAATGTCTTTACCAAGTTTTATACTCCGTGTAATTTTCCTGACTTTACGATAAAAAACTACAATAGCCCCTGAAAGGATTAAGATAAAAATGATGCTAGTGAACATGGAAAGAAACTTAAGACTTATTCTCTTTTACTATTGATATTAATTCAGGCAGAATTTTATGCACATCACCTACAATTCCATAATCAGCAGCCTCGAAGATGGGCGCATCAGGATCTGTATTAATAGCAACCAGGTACTTTGCGGAACTAATACCTGCAAGATGCTGAATTGCTCCTGAAATACCGGCTGCAATATAAAGATTAGGTGCAATTATTTTCCCTGTTTGCCCCGTGTGTTCTTCATGTGGTCTCCATCCTTCATCAGAAACCGGTCTTGAGCAGGCGGTAGCTGCTCCAAGGAGTTTTGCAAGTTCCTCTATAGTACCCCAGTTATCAGGTGATTTCATTCCCCTGCCACCTGAGACTACTATTTCCGCATCAGTCAGGAGTAGTTTTCCTGTCTGCTTATCTGTACTGGTTACTCTGGTTTTTATATCGCTCTCCTGAATATCGGGTGAATACTCCTCAATAATTGCTTTATTTTCTGAACTGATCAGCTTATACGAGTTTTGTGATAAGGTAAGTACTTTAATATCAGAATTTAATTCCACATTTGCGAAAGCTTTCCCTGTAAACACCTTTTTATTTACTATAAAAGGATCAACCTCAGATGGTAAGCTGATTAACCCTGAACCCAGGGCAGCTTTCAACTTAACTGATAGCCGGGGTGCAAGAGCTTTACCTGTATTGTTATGAGAAAGTAATATAACTTTGGCATTTTCTTTTTGTGCAACTTCTGAAATTACTTTTGAATACAATTGGTTATCAAGTATTTTTAGATATTCGTTTGTTATACTCACAACTTTTCCAGCACCATAATCACCTAATTTCTTAAGCTCATCTTCAGCAACTTCACCAATAGAAAGAGCAACAACAGGCACATTAAGTTTCTCAGCCACTTTCTGTGCATATGAAATCAATTCAAAAGACAATTTTTTAAATTTCCCGCCCCAGTTTTCTGTAAATACTAATACTGCCATGATACTATTATTTTTAATCAGTTTTTTTTATTA
>JADFUQ010000361.1 GCA_015222065.1 Bacteroidota bacterium | reverse complement strand
GGGGTTTTTATTAACGGATTGAAGGAACAAGGTGTTCTTGAAAAAACAGTTTTTTTAGTAATGGGAGATCATGGTCAGGCAGATGCCGGCTGGCATCCGGTTGAAACCACAAATTCCTCGATAACCACGATTGTTCTATGGGGTGCAGGAATAGAAAAAGGGGTTCGGATTCCTTATTCCGAGCAGATCGATATCGTTCCGACTATAAGCGCCCTTATGGATGTTGAACCGCTGGGAACTTCTCAGGGAAGAATAATTGCCGGGGCGCTTGCTCAATACAAGGGAGAACTGCCTCCAGGGAAAATGCTATTTAAAAAAATGCTGGAACAGTTTAAAGAATATCGAAAGAAAAAAGCTCAGGCTATTGGCGCACTGGAAGATTCATCTTCTTCTCAGGTCGGCAGATTGTATTCAGAGATGAACAATATAGATCAAAATTTCTACGACATTCACCGTTTTTTGGAATGGCCACGTTTCAAAACAGTAGAGGAACTTCTTGAGAACAATAGCAAGGTTTTAACTGAACTTGATAGGTTTCTAAATGAAATACAAAATGTAAAATAACCGATAACAAGAAAAACCATGAATAAAAATTTTAAACTTAAACTTTTTTTTTACTTAGCTTCTTTTGTTTCCATGGCTTTGCTTTTTTGTATGGCTTCAAAAGAATCTGCATCGCAAAACAATGAGATTTCTGTCAGTTTTGAGAAAAAAATTGAAATCACACTTATAAATCCTCTGAACATCCATAGATACAATGAACCCATCGCAATTCCAATTAAACTTATCATTGAAAAATATTCTGACTTCAACAAGGATTTTTTCCGCATAAAGAATAAAAGCTTCAAATTTGAACCTCTGGATATTCCAACTCAAATCAAAATGGTTCCCGGTTCCGGAATCGAAGAAATTGTTTTTCAGGTTGATCTTGAACCAAAAGAGGAGAAAATCATTGAATTATGGTACAATCATGAAGGAGTGGGGTTACCGGAATATCCTGCCAGGACACAGTCAATTGAAGGATATGGTCCGGATGGTTCAAATATTGCCTGGGAAAGTGAACATATTGCCTACCGTTCTTATAGCGGTATTGTTGACTTCTTTGGAAAAACATATCCTCATCTCAGAATGCATGACCTGGAATTCGGTTCTTATCATCACGAAAAATTATGGGGTATAGACCCCTTTATAGTTGGTAAAACCCCCGGGCTGGGCGGCGTCATTCTTTTTAAGGATAAAGCTGTTCTCCAATGTTATGGAGGAGAGTCTTTAAAATATGCTAAGAAAGCCATTAAAGGTGGACCGGTTTGCTCAGGTGCAGTTATCAAAATTGAAGACAAAAGTACCCCTTTGATTGAATCAGTATATACAATATTTTCTGATCGTTATGAAAACAATGTAGTAACCGCCATATTGGACATGGAATCCCGGGAAGAAATATTGATTGCCCCGGGGATATTAAAGTTTAAAGATGAAACTGTTATATTCGAGGGTAATAAAGGAT
>JADFUQ010000360.1 GCA_015222065.1 Bacteroidota bacterium | reverse complement strand
CATTGTTTGTTCTTTAGTGCCTTGACCAATAAGACAAATTGATGCTTATTGTCTAATTGCCCGGGTAAGTTAAGCTCATTTTTGTCATACATTTCCCTCAGGTACCACAGGAACTTTCCCCTATGATAATTAAAAAAAAGATGTTCATAAGGTTAATGAATTTAGTTTTTTTAAAGAGGATGCTTTGGCTAAGAATAATAAGATTATTGATAAGATATGTTTAATAATTAGCGATACATATAAAACATGAAAAAGGGCAGCTTAAACAATTAAGCGTTCGGATGGTCGGTACGACCAAGCCTGAACGTGGTGTTGACGAAACCGGAATCGGAGCTTCCTATTATGGCTAATGATTGATTTTGTGAAAGGGGGGAGATATTTTATTAAGATTGGAATTTTGATTTTCCGTCCGCTTTAAACGTGTTTTTTTCGGGTTTTCTTCTTTCACAGACATATTTATATGGCTTTTCACATCGAAAAAGCCGCTTGTTTACACACTTGTACATACCAATCCCATTGGCCATTACGGCCTTAATACCTGGACTCTCGAAAACTGATTCTGCAATATTTGCAACACAACATCGGTAGGTGGTGCCCAACCCTTAAAAGTTATCAAAGTTACGAGTTCTCCTTTTTTGCATTTTGGACATACACGGTATTGATATACTGACCTTTCCTGAAGAATTATTTTCCACAGTTGCTTTTGCAATAGCGGGATAATTTCTTTTTTCAGAGAACTGCTTAAAATACCTTAATGCCGTACCCGATGATGAAAACAAAAATGTTTGGAATGAAAGATTATTGGAAATATAACCCCGACTTATTTTGTACATTGCTGTCCTCGTTCCTGCGGGCGGCAAAAAGCAAAACCACCACCGCACAAATGAAAGAAAGAAAACAAAAAACTTCACCTACGGCATTTTTAACAGGTTGGATAGAAAAGTATGCGTGTTTGAAAACCCTTACGAAAGCTCATTGAAGAACTCTATCAGGCTCTACTCTACTTGCCCAATTGCAATTATTTTTTACTTAGAGTATATCTCATTATATTTTGTTCTCCAACGGGAACGATATTTTTCGTCTCTATTCCAAGAATATACGAAAATCATTACTAATAATATCACAAAATACAATATAGGAATTAGTATAAGCCAAAAGTTTTTCAAGTAACAATTTTTAATAGACATCCAATAAAAAGCTGCTGCACAAATAAATGACATAAAACCATATAAAAGTATTGTACTATCCAAACCCTTTCTACCCCACAAACTTGTATCCGAAATGGCAGATCTTACTGAATACCAATTAAGTTCTTTTAATCTTGATTCAATAAATACTTCTAAATAAATACACAGGCTCCTAATAGAAAATTTTTGAGCCTTAACATAAAAAAACGAGATAATCGTATACCAAAATCCTATAAAACTTAACCATGGATTTGTGAACTGAAATGTAAATAAAACGGCAGCAGCACTAATTGTTATAGTTGTAAGACTAAATTGCTTTATGGATTTTGAAATACTAATTAGTTCTTCCCTTACTGAGTTATATTCAGTTAGTAACTGAGATTCATTAGGAATTTTAATTGGAACCTGTATCATAATTGAAAAAGATTTTATTTTCATTAAATTTACTTAAAAAGAAATGAATATTGCAACCTGGCATAATAATTAGGAGTTCATTTGGTGTGGAATGGCAATAGAAGGGGTAAGTGAGTATTTCGGAGTAAAGTGTACAATAGAATCCTGGATTTAAACTGCCCAACCCACATAACATTGCAAAACAACTCTTTTTCTCTAATAACGACGGATGAAACGATAGTGCTACAAATGAAAACTGGTAGTTCCGGCGTGTTTACTATACATATCTTTACCCCGGGTTTCGCTGTGTTGCAAGGACTCTTCCTCTTACCGGCATTTACATCCGGAGGCTGGGTCCCGCTTGGTGAAGATTGCGATTTTCAACAAAAGCTGTTTGAGACGAATAGCAATGAATATAATGTTTTGTCCTGTATCTACAATTAAACAAAGCAAACATCCGGATGGTTTCTTTTGTTGCGCAATCGAGCCATTAGCGGGTAGCCGAGGATGTCAGCCGGCGATTTTTTTTTGTTTCGTTTCTTTTGATCGTTCAAAAGAAATGATAGCTTTTATACGAAAAGTAAATTCCTACACCGGCAGGTCTTCCATTGAAACAACTTGCCATTAAACTACCGTCAGGGTTTGAACCATTTCGTGAACGAAGTGAACGAAATGTCTCATGAGCAGGGGTTTGCGCAATGGATAGTGGGAGCGAGTAAACCGCTAACGGGGTTTATGAATCATTAACCAGCTGCAATATAATTCCCAATCTTCATTCTAAATAAAGTATTGCGGCTATTTTTAGAACTTTTATTATTTTTAGCCTGAATAATAATTAACCAGAATTAAGGATAAAACACTATAATTAACGATATGTTTGACGAACTTAAAAATTACAAAAATAACGGACATTTCTTTTTTAAAAGGGGCAACAATTTAAGAGATGTAAGTAAAGATGTGCCTGATTTACCGCGTGTTTATTATATCATTCGTCTTGCCGGCGGCAGAGTAAAACTTGTTTATATCGGGAAGTCAGGTTCAATTGAGCAGGATGGACAATTTAACAAACCAGGATTGCGTGGCAGTTTAAACAATAAACAAAATGGTATAAAGCGGCAGGATTATTTTGAAAATAAATTCAGGGAAGAAAATATTGATGGATTGGATATCTACTGGTTTGTCACTTTTGATAAAACCAACAGGGACTTACCCGGATATGTTGAGGGATTGATCATGCAAATATATTTTGAAAGACATGGTAGTTTGCCGGCGTGGAATTAAAAAGAAAACTGTACAATGATAATTGAAGAATATAAAAATATTAGAAATGCAGGAAAAGATTTGGCTAATAAGGTTCTGGATTTTAAAAAGGGCAATCGTGAGGAGACGATTTATGCCGGGAAATTGCTTGGATTTTGGGATGGTAAAGCAATGATCTTTGATTCGGATGATGAAAGTGATGTGTTAATGGATTTTCTTATCTATGAGAGGAATAAACGAGGAGTAAAACTGATAGACAAATTTTATGATAGCGAAACTGAACTTAATGATATTGAAGAAGAAATTCTTGAAGGTATGGTTAGTTATCATTCTTCACTTTTTGAAATTATAAACATAAATAGAGAAAGTTGCATTCTGACTTTAATTGATTTGTTTGACAAGAATCACAAAGAATTTAAACTTATTGACTTAGGATTATCTCAATCTTGTAGAATTGGACTGGTTTTTTACTATAGATTACTGCCGATTCGAGATATCAATATGACTTCAGGAGTATCATTTGGATTTGACTCTTCTGTAAAAGATAGAATTCTCAGTGACATTTCGTTTGCCAGATTTAAACGAAAAGGTAAATTGAATTCGACAGACTTGTTTGTATTGACTCATAAGAAGAGCAAACAATACGGAATAAATATAGTATCACAGGAAATGACTTGAACTTACCCATCTGAAAAAGGATTAATAAGTTGATGAAAACCCGGAAGGATTTTGCTGGTTTTTCATTGAAACAATTTTCTATTTAAACCACCGTCAGGGTTTATAACCGCTGACGGGGTTTCAGAATAGGTTATACCACTAATTCGAAGCGCTGAAAATTAGTCTTAACTCGTAACCCGTAACACGTAACACGTAACTCTTCACACTGCATCACAATTCCTTCACCTCTTCGACTTCTTCATAATGTGTTACGGCTATTCATGTAACTTTTATTATTTTTAACCTGAATACTATTTTGCAAGAACGAAGTATAAAACACTTATACGTTAGCGAATTAATGAAAAAAAATACGACAAACGAATATCCGGATTACTTTGCGAGATTTTATGATTTGATTTATCATAAATTGCGGGACGGAGTGGATAATCAATACTTCCTGGACCAAATAAAACAGACTAAAGGTAAAATTCTGGAAGTTGGTGTGGGGACAGGTCGGTTTTTTATTGATGCCCTGACCCGGGATGCAGATATATACGGGTTTGATATTAGTAGTTCAATGATTGATGTGCTAAAAACAAAACTAAACAAAACACAGCAACGCCGGGTAAGTGTGCAAAATATCATTGATTTTCAATATGACTTCAAATTTGATTTGATAATTGCTCCATTCCGGGTTGTGATGCATCTGCTTGAAAAATCTTCCCAGATTGACGCAATTAACAATGTTTACAGACATCTTAAACCAAATGGCAGATTTATTTTTGATGCTTTTGTTCCGGATCTGAATCACCTGATAAAAGGACTTGACCATCATACGGATTTTGACGAAGAATATGAACCGGGGAAAAGAATTAAACGTTCTGTATCAACACAACCTGACTTGATT
>JADFUQ010000359.1 GCA_015222065.1 Bacteroidota bacterium | reverse complement strand
ATATCAGTAACTGTGAGAATAAATTCCGGTGTGGTTGAAATCACAGAATCAGTTTCTGCACTATCTATTCCCAATTCCCATCTGACAAACCGGATATTCCTAAAATAGGATAAGTACCGTTCAATTGCTAAGGTATCGAACAAAGGGACCTCTTTTCCATTCCGTAAAAGTTTATACCGGTCGTCCCCCGTTTTTACAATATGAAAAGATTTTTCAGGAGAATCGGGATAATCCATTTTAACTGCATTTATCATCCCCGTCCAGTAATCAAAAATAATATAGGGTTCCCAAAACTTTTCCTTGGTCACAAAAAGTGATTCAATAGGTTTATTAAAACCTGGAATATAAAGAACATAAGGATTTGTTCCTTCACGTTTACGCGCATAATTACCGTACGAATTTGAATTTACTTTATATAATGAAAAACTTTTTACCCGCCTCAATTGCTCAAATACTTCAATAAAAACAACATTTTTTGTAAGGGTTTTTGTTTCTTTTGAAAATTTCTCATCCGAAACCGGCGATTTGATCTTAAGCCGTGAGAGTACCTGCAGCAAAAACTCTACTGAACTTTCACGAGCCATGAATCTTTTGTTCACCCGCCAGCCTTCCGGTATTTTTGTTAGCTCAACTTTTCCTTGCTCCGATGTCAGAACAATTCTCGTTACTTTGTTTATCTCATCAATTGCAAAATCTGAATCATCTTTTCCAAATGGTTTACCCATTTTTGTGAAATAAATAATACCGGCCCCTGTTAAAAGAATAATTACTACAATTATATATAATAATATTTTTCGCATTTCAAAAACCTGATCGTCTATTTAATATGAAAAATCACAAAAAACAAGCACCAAAATACAACTTAACGAAGTGGTCTCATGAACACCTTTGAAAATTAATTATTTTGTGAATAAATAACTCTCAATGAACAAAATCTCAATACTCAATGCTGTTTCGGTCACCCGTCTGCCCAAAGTGCCTTTGGTACGGCAGGCAGGCTTGATAATTGATATTTGATTTTTTTGTTTTTTGATATTTGCAATTTGGGATTTATTTGTTATTTTCCATTTGCCTGCCCCGTAGGGAAGTTTACCCTGTGAAATTGCAAAGCAGTATTTAACAGGGCATGACCGTACGGGGGTGCTTTAATTTAAAATCTGGTTGACTTTATTGACAGACACTATTTGTTGTTAAACTCCAACTCTTGTATATTTTCTCTTTCTGATCAATACAACCAAAACTCCAAAAATTATTATAAATATAACAGGGAATACCACATTAATAAGTTTCCACTTAAATTGCTCTTTCTTAATCCTCTCCTTATTAAGCAATCTTAACTTTAGCTCTTTTGACCTGATATTCATCAGGTTAATATCATCAATAAGATAATTCACTGAATTCAGAATAAAATCTTTATTCCCATATATTTGTTTAGTATATCTATCCTGACCCAATGGTAAAGGGATATCCCTGGTAGCTGTATGTCGTACTTCATTCCTGATAATATCTCCGTCAGCCACTACAATCATCTTTGTAGGTACACTCTTTTCGATAATCTGGTATTTCATTTCACCGATATACCGGTCAGTAGGGCGATTCTTAAAAACAGATTCAAAGCTTCCTTCCAGTAAAATAGCAACTGGCAAATGAGAAACATTAAATTCTTTCGGGGCGGGGGGATTTTTTAATTCTTCAAGACTAATTCTCACCGGAGGACTAATTAATCTCGAGAATTTTGATGTGTATAATAAATAATTCTTTTTAATACCGGGAATTGCACCTACCGTATCAAGTGTATTGATATATTCTGATTTAATAAGATTAAGATTTTTAGTTACCGGATGGTTATTAAAAGGGGTTAGTAGTGGAAAATATATCCATGGGACAGGGGAAAACCTGGGTTGCTGCCCAACTAAAGCAATATTTATCGGGATTATGGAACATTGTTGGTCCTGAACAATTTTCGGATTTACCCTTACTCCATATTTAAAAAGCTGGTCGACTAAATTTAAAGGTCTGTATAATCCGGCTGTAGAACCTGCACTCTGAAGACTATCAGACCTAACCTCTACGGCATCTAACAACCATAATACACGGCCACCATTCATAATATACTGATCAATTACAAATTTATCAGCTTCAGAAAATCTTAATTCCGGCTTTGCAATAATAAGAGCAGCATATTTATCCAGGATATTTAACTTACCTCCCATTACACCGCGATCAACATTGTAGTATTTTGCCAGTTCATAAGTAATATCCCCGACACTAAATTCATCAAGCTCTCCATGTCCTTCCAAAAACGCAATATTATAAATTGTATCAGCACTAAGATTTTGGATAACCTGTATCATTTTATACTCTAAGCCTTCAATAGAGTTATTAAGATTTTGAGCAGGACTTTGAGCAGGATTATTTTCCAAAATATTAACAGTCATCTCCATACCATTATAATTCATTATCATGCCCGGGAAGACCATTTTTTGAGATACACCACCCTCTTCATCCCTGTCGTGAATATTGATTGGTTGCAAACCTTTCTCATAGAGAGTTTCCATCATCTCTTTCTTTTCTTCCTGGCTATTAAAATCAAAAGGATCAATGAATTCATAAATAACCTTTTTCCCCGATTGTATTCTAAACTCATCAAGCATATCTTTAACAGAACGTCGCAGTTTCTTAAACCCGACAGGCATTTCACCATCCAGATATATCTGAACAAATACAGGACTGGCAAGCTCATTTAGTATTTGCCTGGTACTAACAGATAATGAGTATCGCTTTTCCGATGTAAGGTCAACCCTGTAATAAATATGTGAAGAAATAAATACCAGCAATACTGCAATAACTAATGTCAGCAATAATTGAATGATATTATCTCTTCGAAGGTTACTTTTCTTCACGGAAATTTATTTAATTATTCGTAGTTACTTTTTACCATTTTCGGCTTTGCAATACTGTCCGTGTAAACATAATAAAGAGCCCATCTACAAGTACAAAATAAATCATGTCTCTCGAATCTATCACTCCCCGGCTCATTGAACTATAATGCTCTTTAATTCCAATATTAAGAATATATTCCTGCAGATTGCCAAATAAATCTATTGAGCTGATATATTCAAATCCAATAAAAAAGAAAAAACTGAACAATACAGCAATTATAAAAGCAATTATCTGGTTATCGGACAATGAAGAAGCAAATACCCCTATTGAAACATAAACCGTAGCCAGAAAAAACAATCCAATAAATGATCCCCATGTTCCACCGGTATCAATATTACCCGGCGGATTACCCAGTAAAAAAACAGTTGCAAAATAAATAAGACAAGGTATTAATGAAAAGATTACCAGTATAACACCAGCAAAAAATTTAGCAAAAATAATTTCAAACTCACTTAATGGACGGGTTAATAGTAATTCGATAGTTCCGGTCCTTTTCTCTTCAGCAATCATTCTCATGGTAACAGCAGGAACAAGAAACAGAAAAACCCATGGTGCTATTATAAAAAATGATTCCAGTGTTGCATATCCACCTTCCAGAACATTAAGATCTCCCGGGAAAACCCATAAAAAAAGCCCATTAACAATTAAAAAAACAATTATTACTATATAGCCTGTCAGGCTGCTAAAAAATGATTTTAATTCTTTAATAAATAATGTAATCATTATTGTGTCAGTTACTACTAAAAGACAAAAGTAAAAAGTAAAAAGACAAAAGTAAAAAGTAAAAAGACAAAAGT
>JADFUQ010000358.1 GCA_015222065.1 Bacteroidota bacterium | reverse complement strand
ATGGTGCGGGGGGATTGTGATGCAGTGTTGCTGCAAACTTCATCAATCATCCTTCATCAATCATCCTTCCAATAAGTTTCGGGTTAAGTATTCACTCCTGCCTTAATATCCTAATAAGAGATAATGGTTTTAATAATCTTACAGACCAGGCAAAAATAATACCCAGTAAACCGAAAATGAGAAGTTCATAAACCCAGAAAAAACTCATTCTTGAAACAAAAAATCCCAAAATTACAACAAGAGCAAAGTATCCTGCCAGTTTAATATTCCTTAAAATATCCGGTTTGAACTTCATTATTCTGTAAACAGCAATAATCTGGACTAAAACAGTGATTGATTGTGTTAAAAGGCTTGCCTCTGCTGATCCCATTGCCTGATATTTTGGAATAAGGATCAGGTTCAGAATAACATTCATAATAACTCCTGAAAGGGCGATAATATTAAGCGTTTTAAGATTTCCGTTAGCTGTCAGCAGTGAACCGAAAATATAACCTGCAGATACAGGGATAAATGCCAGCATCAGTATCCCGAAAATATCTGCAGAAACCGGAATATGGGAATCATATAAAAGTGAAATGATCTCATTCCTGAAAAACAGGGACCCAATTGAAACCAGGATTGCCGGCACTATGAGCAGCAGGAAAGAAAGATGTGTAAGTTCTTCAACCGACTGTTTTTGTTTTATCATTTTTGAAAACATAGGAAGCAGAATTCCGGCAAACAGATAACCCATCATTGAAGCAGCATCAAGTATCCTGTAACTTTGCGCATATATTCCAGCCTGAACACCTCCATCATCAAGCATCCGTTCAAGCATCACTGAATCGATACGTACATAGATAATCATGAACATACTCAGCAGTGCATACGGATAACTGCTTTTTATAATCTTTATCAGCATCTCAGAATTAAATCCGGGCCTGAAAAAAGCTGCTTTTTTTAATACAATAACAAAAGAAACGATCAGAGTTAACAGATAGGCCACTGTCTGTGCATAAACAAACCACTCTATCCTGAACTTTTCCTCCGTAATATTTCCCCATAATAAAACTCCACAAATAATAATCATCAGTGCCCGGTCGAGCACCGAAAGGAAACTGTCAGTGCGAAACATTTGCAAACCACTTACATTCGATCGCATATAAAGAATGAATGATGCAATAAATTGGTTAATTACCAGAATTACCAAAAGTTTCATCTGAACAGAATCGTACCCGATAATATAAGCAATGAAAAAACTGACAATAAAATATATTATTGAAAGAAGAAATTTAAGTATAACAATATTGGAAAGGTATGATGCCAGGTTAGCATGATCTCTTGCAATAGCACGATTGTTGAAATTTGTAATACCAAAATCAAGCAGTATATTAAGAATGATCGAAAAACTAAACAGCGAAAAATAAAATCCATATTCTGCAGCACCAACAACATTCTGCACCGTACGGTCGATCCCTAAAACCCAGAAAGGTTTAACCAGGAAATTCAGAAACAGTAGTATAAAAAGATTGGTTAAAAACTTTTTTTTCACCGACAGTATCAGGTTACAGGCTAATTTGCAGTGTTTTTAATAAAAACAGAAACATTGCCAAATTATTATTTATGGTTCTTCAGAACATTACGTAATCATCTTCGACTTTTCGACTCTTCGACTCTTTCAATCTTTAATTATATTCGTTTACTTTACAAATGTAATAAAGCTTTATAATTTCTTTTCACACTTTAATATTTTGTTATAATCCATGCTGATAGCCGTAAATACCCGGTTGTTGATTAAAAACAGAATTGATGGTACCGGTTGGTTCATAAACGAAACACTCAAACGGATCACCAGGGATCATCCTGAACACGACTTTATTTTTCTTTTCGACCGGCAATTCAGCAAAAATTTTATTTTCAGTGATAATATCACTGCCAGGGTTATTCACCCACAGGCCCGGCACCCTTTTCTCTGGTACTGGTGGTTCGAATTTTCTCTTACCAGGGCCCTGAAAAAACTTAAACCTGACGTTTTTATCTCACCCGACGGATTTCTGCCATTAACGATTAAAATACCATGCATCCCTGTTATTCATGATCTGAATTTTCACCACCGACCCGATGATCTGCCGCGGATGGTCAGGAGTTATTATAACAGATTTTTCCCGAGATTTGCAGAAAAAGCAACCAGGATAATTACCGTTTCAGAATATTCCAGGAAAGATATTGCAGAAAGTTATGATATTGATCCGGATATTATTGATGTGGTTTATAATGGAGCTAATAAAATATTCAAGCCGGCTACAGAAATTGAAAAAAATGAAACGAAAAAACGTTTTACATCAGGAAAGGATTATTTTGTTTATGCCGGCAGTCTTCATCAAAGAAAAAATATCTCTGCACTTCTTCAGGCTTTTGAAGATTTCAAAAAAGAAACCGGTTCTGATATGAAACTTATACTGGCAGGAGAAACCCTTTTCATAACTCCGGGCATGAAGAAGAAACTCAAATATATGCATTATCGTATCGATGTTATCCTAACCGGCAGAGTAAGTACTGAAAATATGCATTTGATAATCAATTCGGCTACGGCTATGACCTTTGTTTCTCATTATGAGGGATTTGGAATTCCGGTACTTGAATCTATGCAATGTGGTGTTCCTGTAATTGCATCCAACACAACTTCCATTCCGGAAGTGGCAGGTGATGCAGTATTATACATTAATCCATCCAACCCGGAAACTATCACATCCGCCATGAAGAAAATAATTACAGATACTAAACTTCGTGAAAAATTAATAGAAAAAGGATTTGTTCAAAGCAGAAAATTTAGCTGGGATAAGACAGCAAAAGTTTTTTGGGAAAGCATTGAGAAAGTTTTGAGTTGTGATGCTGTGAAGAAAAACAAGTCGCAGAGTCGCAGAGAAGAGGTGAAAAGGAGAAGAAGAAAATAATAAATGTAGAATAATGAATTATAAATTATAAAGTGAAGATGAGGTAATGAGGTAATGAAGAGATGTGGTGATTAGGGGAAGAAGAGAATAATGAATTTTGAGTTCGGACTTTTGGCTTTTGACTTTTGCCTTTATACATATCACAGGTCATAAGTTAAATAATTGCAAAAATGGTTAAGCTCAAGAAATATCTCAACAAAGGCTTAACAGAAGCCGGGTGTGACGAGGCGGGCAGGGGATGCCTTGCCGGGCCGGTATTTGCAGCAGCTGTTATTTTGCCTGAGAATTTTTATTTACCACTACTTGACGATTCCAAAAAACTCAGTAAGAGAATAAGGTACGAGCTTAGGGATGAGATTGTTGCAATTGCAGAAAGCTGGGCTGTTGCCTGTGTTGATAACAAGACAATAGATAAGATAAACATTCTTAATGCATCTATCCTAGCTATGCATAAAGCTATTGAAAAACTGTATGTAGAACCCGGTTTTCTCCTTATTGATGGCAACCGTTTTAAACCTTACAAATCAATTTCCTACAATTGTATTATTAAAGGTGACGGGAAATATAGTGCAATAGCTGCAGCTTCAATCCTTGCAAAAACATACCGTGACGATTTTATGGAAAAAATCCATAAAAAGTTCCCTGAATATGACTGGGCTAATAACAAAGGATATCCAACTGCCAAACACCGTCATGCCATTTTTGAAATGGGTATCACTCCATATCACCGTAAAACTTTCAGGCTGCTGAATAACCAGATGAGAATAGATTTGTAGTTCAGTAACCACCTTCAATATTTCAATCCAAATTTTAAGTTTGCATTTTTATAATTATGTTAATTAAGGTATTACGTGTTGCGGGTTTCAGGTTACAGGTTAACTATTCACATTTTTCTTAATTTCATCCTTCATCATTCAACCTTCATCCTTCCAACTGGTTCCAAATTAAAGCATATATTTGTATTTTAATAAATCAATTAATCTGTTAATTAAATTAAAATAAAATGAAAAAACTATTTTCACTACTTATCAGTCTTATTCTAGCCCTTAACCTTAGCGTAAAAGCTGACGAGGGAATGTGGATGTTACCACTGCTCAAAAAGCTTAATATGGGAACTATGACTGAACTTGGCTTGAAATTATCTGCCGAAGAGATTTACAGCATTAATCATTCAAGTATCAAAGATGCCATTGTTATTTTTGGTGGTGGATGTACTGGTGAGATTGTATCGGACCAGGGTCTTTTACTTACAAATCACCATTGCGGCTATGGACGTATCCAGGCACACAGTTCTGTTGAACACAATTATCTTGAGGATGGATTCTGGGCAATGTCAAAAGAAGAGGAGTTGTCAAATCCCGGATTGGGTGTAACCTTTCTTGTAAAGATCCAAGACGTTTCAGAGAAAATAAATTCAGCCCTTAGTGATACAATGAACGAGGGTGAACGTTACAGGAAAATAAGGGATGTTGGTAAAGAGATTGAAGATGCTGCAACCGAAGACAATCATTATTCAGCAAGGGTACAGTCGTTTTTCGGTGGTAACTATTTCTATTTAACGGTTTATGAAACTTATAAGGATGTTCGTTTTGTCGGAGCTCCTCCTTCATCAATCGGGAAATATGGTGGTGATACAGACAACTGGATGTGGCCACGGCATACAGGTGATTTTAGTATTTTCAGGGTTTATTCCGGACCGGATGGAAAACCTGCAGAGTATTCAGAAGATAACATTCCTCTGAAACCAAAACATTATTTACCTGTTTCACTAAAAGGAGTTGAACCTGATGATTTTGCCATGGTACTTGGTTATCCGGGCGGAACACAACGTTATATAACATCATATGGTATCGAAGAACTTCTGCAAATCACACATCCCAACAGGATAAAAATCAGGGGTATCCGCCAGGAACTGATGATGCAGGATATGAAAACCAGTGAAAAGGTACGTATTCAATATTCATCTAAATACTCAAGATCAAGTAACTATTGGAAATTTTCAATCGGGCAAAGTGAAAGTCTGAAAAGATTGAAAATTAAGCAGGAAAAACAAAAAATTGAAGACAAGTTCAGCAAATGGATTGCAGATGATCCTGTAAGAAAAGAAAAATATGGTGAATCTCTTGACCTGATAAAAAATTCTATCGAAGGACGGGCTGATTTTCAGCATTCACAACAGTACCTTATGGAGTGCCTTCTTCGTGGAAGTGAAGTTGTTGGTGCAGCTATGGGAGGCGGAACGCTGTTAGCTGCTTTGCAGGAAGAGGATCAGGAAAAAACCGATAAAGCTATTGAACAGATCAAAGAAAGAATGGGCAGTTTTTTTAAAAACTACAATATGCCTACCGATAGAAAGATCAACAAAGCCATGTTCAGGTTGTTTGCCGAAAATGTTGACAGTAAATATCATCCCGACATCTATAAAACTATCAATAGCAAATTTAAAGGTGATTATGAAAAGTTTGTTGACAAGATGTTCGATAATTCTATTTTTGTTTCCGAAGAACGCATGACAGAATTCCTTAACAATCCGAAAGCAAAAATCCTTGAAAAGGATCTTGTTTTCCAGACTGCAAATTCAATTTTGGATAAATTCCGTGAACTTAGACAAAAAACCTCTGAATTTAATATGAATCTGGACAAGGGGAGACGGCTGTTTATTGCAGGTTTACTGGAAATGCAAAAAGGAGGAGTATTTTATCCCGATGCAAACTTTACAATGCGACTGACTTATGGAACAGTGAGTGGTTATGATGCTAAAGATGCAGTCTGGTTTAACTATTACACCACTCTTGAGGGTGTTATGGAAAAAGAAGATCCGGATAATTATGAATTCATTGTTGATGAAAAGCTAAAGAAGCTGTATGAAGAAAAAGATTACGGCAGATATGCTGATAATGACGGATATATGCCGGTGTGCTTCCTTTCCAATAACGACATCACGGGCGGCAACTCAGGAAGTCCTGTTCTAAACGGAAATGGCGAACTTATCGGTCTTGCCTTTGATGGTAACTGGGAAGCTATGAGCGGGGATATTACTTTTGAAAAGGAACTGCAAAGATGTATTGTTGTGGATATCCGGTATGTGTTGTTCATTATGGATAAGTATGCAGGCGCTAAAAACCTGATTGAAGAAATGGATATTAAAATGTAAATAGAAGAGTGGAAGAAGGGAATAGAGGAAGTAAAGGGAATAGAGGGAATAATGGAAAGATGGAATAGTGGAAGAATGGGAAGAGTGAAGAAGGAAGAAGAAGTCATACTATTGTCATGGGGGAAGAATTTTGATCCATAATGATGCTTTGTTCCAAAGGATGCAGTTTTAACCGAATTTTAAAACGTGAAAAAGGATTTTGCGAGGAGCGAAGTGACGAAGCAATCTCCCAAAAACAACCAGAATGCCAAACTTAATAATTTATACTTTTGCGGTTAATTCTTTTAAAACCCCCGAATAATGGACTTTAACATTGTAGAAATATTGGCATCATTTATGGTATTGTTTGCAATTATTGATATCCCCGGTTCGATACCAATCATTATTGATATTAAGAATAAAACAGGTAAAATCTCGGCGGGTAAAGCAACAATTGTAGCTTTTTCAATAATGTTCGCTTTTCTGTTCATTGGAAAACCATTGCTGGGTATTTTCGGTGTCGATATTTCATCATTTGCCATTGCCGGTTCATTTATTGTGCTGCTAATATCGCTTGAGATGATCCTGGGTGTTGAGATTTTTAAAGACAATGATCCCGGGGCAGGATCCATTGTCCCAATTGCTTTCCCTCTTATTGCCGGTGCTGGTTCAATTACAACACTTCTTTCGCTTAAAGCGGAATATGCCACTGAAAATATTGCCGTGGCATTATTGATCAACATGGTTATAGTTTATCTGGTCCTTAAATCAACACGGCTTGTTGAAAAACTCCTGGGTCCTACCGGCATTGCTATTCTTCGCAAAGTTTTTGGCATCATACTTCTGGCTATTGCTGTTAAGCTGTTTATTACCAATACAGGAATTGAAATAAACTGATCCATGCCTCAAAAAATAACAATATATACCGATGGTGCAGCCAGGGGTAACCCGGGACCGGGCGGGTATGGTATTGTTATGAGGCAGGGTGAATACCGGAAAACATTTTCATCCGGTTACCGGCTCACTACCAATAATCGTATGGAATTACTGGCTGTAATTATTGCACTTGAGAAGCTCAGAATTCCGGAAAGCTCTGCTACTATCTACACTGATTCCCGCTATGTTTCTGATTCAATTGAAAAAGGATGGCTGTTTGACTGGGAGAAAAAAGGGTTTAAAAAGAAAAAGAACCCTGATCTGTGGAGACGGTTTTTGAAGGTTTACAGTAAGCACAATGTAAAGTTTGTATGGGTGAAAGGACATGCCAATATTCCCGAAAACGAACTCTGCGATAAGCTTGCCGTTGACGCTTCATATGGAAATAACCTTAAGGAAGATAAGGGCTATACCGAAAACAACCAAAAGGAGCTTTTTTAATCTAAAAACCCTTCAGACCGGTGGGCAGACTTTTACTCCCGCGAGCCTAATGTTTTTCCTTTTTAAGAGCTTCAATCTCTTTCCTTAACTCCTCAATCTGTTTTTGTTGTTCTTTGAT
>JADFUQ010000006.1 GCA_015222065.1 Bacteroidota bacterium | reverse complement strand
CAAACAAATTTATTTATGAAACTCACAACATTTATTGCGATACTACTGTTTATAGCCGCCAGTCCGGCACATTCTCAGTGGAAGAAGATCTTTCTGAATTCTGCAATGGGCTTACATTCAGTTAGTTCAGAACTGGATGAGGTGAATCCATTTGAAGAATTAGGTGAATATGGTGCACATAATCTGTTTGATAAGGATGCAGCGACAGCCTGGGTTGAGGGAGTCAAAGGTGATGGTATTGGTGAATCTGTTTATATTGGAATGGGTGACAGGTTAAATGAAAAAATCTGTATCGTCAATGGTTATCAAAAATCCCAAAGTCTCTATTTTAAGAACAACCGCCCAAAAACCCTTCGGCTCTCTTTGTTTGTCGGTTTTATGATACCCGGAGAGGTCACTGAAATTGTATCAGTTTGCCGTATAAGACAATTTGGTAACGAAAAAATGATCACCCTGAAGGATACACTGGGACCACAGGAATTCAAATTACCGTTCGACCTGTTGAAAGCATCTGAATTTGAGGAACAAAGTAAACAATTATTCCTTAACGATTTTGGTGAAGAGTTTGAAAAGATTACAAGATTATGTTCCGGATGCGATACGGTTCCTAATGTGGAGTATATTTTGTTTCTCGAAATAGTTGATATTTATAAAGGTACAAAATGGGACGATACATGCATATCTGACATCTGGTTCAAACCGGGTGAAATAAAAATTAATGAAATACCTGAGGACGAATTAATTACTGAAGTATATGAAGAATTAGATGAGAGAATGATTTACGTTAATACGAACAAAAGAAAAAACATAATACTTGTTGACGGGAAAGCCCTTGAAAAGGCAGCAGACCTGGTTAAGGGCCAATATATGGATGCCACACTTATGGATGTGAGTCCGGATAAAGAGTGGGCACAGATAGATTATCTATATACCGCTGAAGGAGCAAGAGTTGAAGAATATTCGCAACTCTATAGCGTCAGGTATCTTGCACGGATTGATGAGAAAATTCTGAAGACAATATACGGCATGTATGGCTTTATTGAAAAGGATAATAAAACATACCTCGACACTGCTGATGGGTTAATCGATCTGGAAGAAATTCTGATAAAATTCCTGGAGCTTCGGAAAGAAGAACTATAAAATAAATGGTAACTATTCAGTCCACAGTCCACAGTCCACAGTCGGCAAGAAAGTAAATAACAATAAAACAATTATAACATAATGTCAACATAAATAGCCCGGTCTTCAAATTGCGGACTGCTGACTGAAGATTGCCGACTTAAAAATGCAAAGTATAATGAAATTAACCATTTTAAGCATTCCAAACTTAAGGCACTGAATAGTTACATAATATGAAGTACTTATTAATATCTTTAATAGTTTTAATAGTTAGTCTAAATACTAATGCACAAACAGTTATGAAGTATAAGAAATTAACCTCAGAAGAAGAAAGAGTGATCATTGGTAAAGGCACTGAAATGCCTTTTACAGGTAAGTATCTTAATTTTGACGGGGAAGGTACATATGTATGTAAAAAGTGTGGTTCACACCTCTATCACTCCGGAGACAAGTTTGAATCACATTGCGGCTGGCCAAGTTTCGATGATGAAATCCCAAATGCAATAAAACGAATACCTGATGCAGATGGTGTCAGAACAGAAATTGTATGTGCCAATTGCGGTGCTCATCTGGGACATGTTTTTAAGGGAGAAAAGTACACTGAAAAAAATATCAGGCATTGTGTAAATTCTGTTTCATTAGATTTTGTCCCGGTTGATAAAAATACTATTGTGAAAACCGGACGGGCTATTTTTGCCGGTGGATGTTTTTGGGGAATGGAGCACTTTTTTAAAAAAGCTATCGGTGTAATCAGTACTGATGTAGGGTATATAGGGGGTGATAAAGATAACCCCACTTATAAAGAAGTTTGCAGTGATAATACAAACCATGCAGAAGCCATTGAAGTGATCTTTGATAATTCTCTGACTTCTTTTGAGGAAATAGCAAAATTATTCTTTGAAATACATGATCCATCCCAGGTAAACCGGCAGGGTCCTGATATTGGTACACAATATCGTTCAGTGATTTTTTATCTGAATGAGGAACAAAGAGTAATTTCTGAAAAGCTTATTAAAACTCTGGAGAAAAATGGTTATGATATTGCAACTGAAGTAACCAAAGCCACGGCATTCTGGAAAGCTGAAAATTATCATCAGGACTACTATAGCAAAACCGGTGAAAAACCATACTGTCATTCTTATATTAAGAAGTTTTAATTTTAAGATATTTGTGAATTTACACATTCACAACGTTGTATGTAATGCAAGTTCAATTGGGCAAACAGCTTATACAGTGAACTATTTTGCGTATTATCGTTTTCATTTATTCAAGGTCAAAACCAGGTGGCTCGTTTTTATTCAGAATTGAAAAAAAGCAGATAAATATCTAAACCCTGAAAATAAAACGTAACTTTGCCAAATTATTAATTAAGTAAAATTAATCTATGGCTAGATCGCAAGAAACATTCAACAAAAAGGAAGTAAGAAACAAGAAGGAGAAAAAGAAAAAAGAAAAAGAAAAGAAGAGGTTGGCCAGGAAAGAAAGCGAGAAAAAGAGTGGTCTGGACGAGATGATTGCCTATGTCGATGAAAATGGAAATATAACCTCCACGCCTCCTGATCCCACCAAAAAGAAAGATATTAAACTAGAAGATATTGAGGTTGGAGTACCTGCTAGCGATTCTGATGAAGAATCCGATCCTATAAGAGAGGGAACAGTATCCTTTTTTAACGATTCTAAAGGTTTTGGTTTTATAAAGGATAAGGAAACAAAGGAAAGCGTATTTGTACATGTAAATAATATACTTGAAGATATAAAGGAAGGTAATGCTGTTACCTTTGAAGTTGAGATGGGGCATAAAGGACCTATTGCAGTGCGTGTAAAGCTGTCTAAATAGCTACGTTCACAAATCTCAAGTTAATTATAAATCAAAACCCGTGTTTTTCAACTACCTGAAAATTGCAATACGCAACATCCAAAGGCAAAAATTTTATACTTTCATCAACATTACAGGACTAACAATTGGATTTATAACAAGTTTGTTAATCGTTCTGTATATTGTTGATGAATTTAGTTACGACAAGTTTCATAATGATGCAGAGTTGATTTACAGAGTTAATCTTTTTGGACGTATGTCGGGGCAGGAATTTAACTCATGCTACACATCTGCTCCTGTTGCAGCAAGTTTTGTCGAAGAGATTCCGGAGGTTGAGGAAGTTTGTCGTATTACACAATGGGAGGATATCACAATTGAATATATAGAAGATGCATATACGGAAAAAACAGTATTGCTGGCAGATTCCAATTTTTTCGATTTCTTCAGTTTCAATCTTCTCCAGGGCGATCCAAAAACGGTTTTATCCAAACCTTTTAGTCTTATATTAACAGAAACGGCAGCAAATAAAATATTCGGATATGCTGGTCCGGGTGACAGTAGTCCCATTGGTCAAAACCTGGAATTTGGCATTGACAAATGGACCTGTACCATCACCGGTATTGTAGAGGATCCTCCACCGAATTCCCATTTCCACTTTAGTATGATCCTTTCCATGGGATCATGGGATTACAGCCGAAGTCCTGTTTGGGTAAGCAATTCTTTACTGACCTATCTTAAACTCAATGAAAATGCGGATTGGCAGTATGTTGAAGCCAAATTCCCGGAAATGGTAAGAAAACACATTGGTCCACAAGTGCAGCAATATTTAGGGATATCATTTGATGAATTTTTAGAACAGGGAGGTGCATATGGTTTTTATCTTCAACCATTACTGGATATTCATTTTTCCCCGGAAGTTGACCTTCACCTGGAACCTGGTGGCAACATGAACACCATCTATTTACTAATTGCCATTGT
>JADFUQ010000357.1 GCA_015222065.1 Bacteroidota bacterium | reverse complement strand
CAAATTCCTAATTAATTCTCAGTGTTCTCAGTGGTTAATACGAGGTTTATTGATTCATAATCGAAGGGATTGTTGAATAATATATCTCTTTAAGTTCCTCTAAAGAGAAATCGAAGAAGTCGTTGAATGAAAAAGAATTTCCACCCACCTCACCTAAATGAGAAAATGGTATATCGTTTTCAAAAAGATGTTTCTCAAACACTTTTTTATTTTCTGGTAAGATTGAAATGATAAATCGGGACTGGCTTTCACTAAATGCTAAAACATGATCAGGTAAATCGGATGTAAGCTGTGCCTTTAGGCCTAATGAATTATTCTTATTCACAATACAACTTTCAGCCAATCCCACGGCCAGTCCACCATCTGCCAGGTCATGACAGGATTGTACCAATCCTGCCCGAATTGCATCAAGGGTAACTTCCTGTACTTTTTTTTCTGTCTCCAGTTCCAAATGTGGCGGCAATCCCGCGACCTGATTATGTATTCTTTTCAGATATTCGCTACCCCCCAATTCCGGGAGTGTTTTCCCTATCAGATAAACCAAATCTCCTTCTTCCTGAAAACCGGCAGGTGTAATATGACTAAGATCATCGATAATTCCCAGCATACCAATTACCGGTGTCGGATATACCTGATAAGATTCACTTTCATTATAAAAGCTAACATTTCCCCCAGTCACCGGTGTCTCCAGACTACGACAGCTTTCCCCCATACCGGCAATTGCTTCTTTAAACTGCCAGAATACTTCAGGTTTATAAGGATTGCCAAAATTCAGACAATTTGTAACCGCCACGGGTTGTGCCCCCGTACATACAACATTTCTTGCCGATTCAGCGACGGCAATTGCCGCTCCCATGCGGGGATCCAGATAAACATAGCGGGCGTTACAATCGGTTTTTGTAGAAAGAGCTCTATTGGTACCCTTAATTCTAACAACGGCAGCATCTCCACCCGGTTGAATCACACTATTTGTACGGACCATATAATCATACTGTTCATAAACCCACTGCTTACTGACAATATTCGGGGAGGAAAATACTTTCATAAATGCGGCAGAAATGTCTTCTGGTACTTGTAATGTATCAATATTCAAATTTTGGACCTGATCCAGGTAGGCCGGTCTTTTTGATTCCCGTTCATAAACAGGGGCACCTTCTCCGGCGGCAAGGCTGGCTGATGGGATGTCTGCGACCATTTCGCCCTTAAAAAATACTTTCAGATTTTTATCATCAGTTACCTTACCAATTTTGGTAAAATCAAGATCCCACTTTCTGCAGATCTCCTCAAAAAGTTCTTCTTTCCCTGGTTTACATATCACGAGCATTCGTTCCTGAGACTCAGAGAGCATAATTTCATAAGGTATCATATCTTTTTCTCTGAGATGCATATTATCAAGTTGTAATTCAATGCCAAGTTCACTCTTTGCGCTAATTTCTGAACTGGAACTGGTCAGACCAGCAGCCCCCATATCCTGAATACCTTCAATTACATCTTCCTTAATTAATTCCAATGTAGCTTCGAGAAGTAGTTTTTCAGTAAACGGATCACCTACCTGGACTGAACTGCGTTTTTCTTCGGATTCATCACTGAGTTCCTCGCTGGCAAATGTAGCACCATGGATACCATCGCGACCGGTGGATGAGCCAATGGCATATACGGCCGCGCCTGGAGTTTTTGCAATTGCTTTGGCAATTCTTCCTTTTTTCGCCACGCCTACTGTCATTGCATTGACAAGACAGTTATCCGTATAACATTCCTCAAAATAAACATCGCCAGCAACGGTCGGGACTCCAAGACAATTTCCATAATCTCCAATTCCTTTTACCACACCGCTGAATAAATAGCGATTCTTTTGCTTGTCCAACTCGCCAAACCGGAGAGAATCTAATGCGGCAACCGGGCGTGCGCCCATAGTAAATATATCACGCATAATCCCGCCGACGCCCGTTGCTGCCCCCTGATAAGGTTCTACCGCAGAGGGGTGATTATGACTTTCAATCTTGAAGGCAACTGCATAACCATCACCTATATCAATCAAACCGGCATTTTCTTCACCAGCACCTACCAGGAGTTTTTCACCTTCTCTTGGAAGCGTTTTTAGCTGTAATAGTGAATTTTTATAACTGCAATGTTCACTCCACATTACCGAATAGATCCCAAGTTCCGTATAGGTCGGTGTTCGTCCTAATGTTTTACAGATCTTCTCATATTCTTCTTCGCTCAAACCATGTTCAATAGCCAATTGTAAATCCACAGTTGGTTCATTCGGCACGCTATCCTCCTGACATAAACCCTAAT
>JADFUQ010000356.1 GCA_015222065.1 Bacteroidota bacterium | reverse complement strand
GTCATTAGGTAGTCATTAGGTAGTCATTAGGTGGTCATTAAGTGGTCATTAGGTAATAATATGATAGTCATACGCTCTCTTTTCCTTCCGGCTTCCAGCTTCGGGCTTCAAGCTTTTTCACACTGCAACACTGCAACACTGTCTCACTGCATCACATTTCTTAACCCGTAACATCTTCAGACATTCATTTTCCTTGCCCGTTTGAATTCCTTATTACGGTCAAACAGGTAGCGATAGGTTACATGGGTTTTTATGACATTAAATCCTAATTCTTCGACAAGATGTATCATTGGCGGATTAAAGTCACCGATCCAGTTCAACTCAAGCTCTTTGTAAGGAAAATCGGATCTGAAGGCAACTTTCGAAAAAGATATAATAATGGCTGCTTCCAACCCTTTTTTCTGATGTTCAGGAACAACACCGAAGATCAATGCAAATGCTTTTTTACAGCTTTTCTTAATTTTCTTGTGATAGAGAAATTTCAGTTTCCCGATAAGGTTAAGCTTTCCGTTCAGGTGCTTAATGATAGGATTTATTTCGGGCATCATTATCAAAAAAGAGATTGGCTCATTTTCATAGTACCCAAACCAGATCAGTTTTTCATCAAGAATAGGTTTCATGCTATTAAACAGGGCCATAGCATGTACATTGGTGACCTTTTTCACACCCGGAAATTTTGCCCATGCTTTATTATAAACATGCCTGAATTCATCAGTTATAATATTTAGATTTTTTTTACTTGCATGCCGGAAACTGTATTTAGGATTCTGAGCAATGCGATAAGCCTTTTGCCCGATGGAATCACTCAATCCCTCATCATTTACAAGTTTATGAAAAGTAAGCTGGTTGAAGTAATTTCTGAAACCATATTCTTCAAAAAAGTCTTTGTAATACAGGAAATTATAAGGCATACGATAATTGGGCTCCCTGTCTCCTTCCACAAGCAGTCCCCACCACCTGTCACGGTCTCCAAAGTTTACCGGACCGTCCATAGCTTCCATTCCCTTTTCTTTCAGCCATTCTTTACAGAGATCAAAAAGGGTAAAAGCAGCAACCCTGTCATGAACGCATTCAAAAAACCCCATACCTCCTGTAGGCTGGTCATTGTTTTTTGCTGATTTATAATCCACAAAAGCAACCACTCTGCCGATTGTTTTGTCGTGTTTATTTTTCAGGATCCAGCGGATAGCTTCTCCATTCCGAAAATGTTTGTTTTTCTGAGGATCAAAAACAACTTCAATATCATGGTTAAGTGGTCTGATCCACCTCTTTTCATTTTTATATAATCGTACCGGTAACTGAAGAAATTCTCTGATAGTTTTTTTATCTTTTACTTCAATAATTTCAAACTCTTTCATAATCAATTATTATTTTTATTTTTAATTAGAAATCAACCTTCTTTGATGGTGGTTATGTTTTTTTCCCATCATTCCTTGATCATTTTAATAAAGCTCCCAATGGGTGCAATTCAAAACCACCTTCTATGAGGGTGGATATTTACTTGTTCCTGGTTGACCATTTGAGCAGGATCCTGGCAATGTTTGTAGCATGACTTGTAATGACCCTGAGCATACTAATAATCTCAATGTGATATTTGCTGCTCTTGACCGATTTAAGAATTTCGTCACGGAGTCTTTCATAATGATGTTTTTCAAGCTCTATAGACAGGTCGCGATATTTTTTATGTTTTTGTTTCATTGATTTGGCCTTTTCCAGGTTAACATCCCGGAAGACTTCAATGGCCCTGCTTATCTGTTTTAGAGTTCGCAGATGGTAATCCTCGATCTCTTTTATGCCGGGTTTGGAAAATTCCAATTTTGAATCAGACCATTCACGCGCCTTTTTGAAAAGTGTTTTAGAAATAACATCGGCCATTTGTTCAAATTCCTTTACAGTGTAGATGATCTGGAACGATTCTCTGATCCTTTTTTCTCCAATATTCTGGCGGGTGATCAAAATAATGTAATTATTGATTTTTTGTTGCAGGAAATCAATTCGTTCCTCTTTGAGAGAAATCTCTTTAAAAACATGAGTTTGTTTAGACAGAAATGGCTTCAGGATATCTGTCAACATATCTTTAACAAGTTCACCCATCAGGATGGTTTCCTGTTTTGCAAGGTTAAGTGCTAAAGCAGGTGTAGGAATATATTTCTCATCCAGGTATTTTAGCTTCTTGATTTTATCTTCGGGTGTTGGTTTTTCCGGGAGGATAAAGTTGATAAATTTTGCAAATTTATCTATAAAAGGAATTGATATAAGAGTAAGGGCAACATTGAAAATTGTATGGGCATTTGCTATTTGCCTTGGTATGGCAATGTTTGTCTGGCTAAGTGTTTCAATTCCCACATGATTACCTGGTGAAATTTGGTAAATAAAATCGGCAAATACCGGGATCCACCATGCAAAAACCATCACACCGAATATTTTAAAAAGTGTATGTGCAACAGCTACCTTTTTGGCTTCATTATTAGTATTGATGCTGGCAAGTATTGCTGTAACAGAGGTGCCGAGATTAGCACCCAGAAGAAGAGGAATTGCAGCTTCAAGAGTGAGGAAACCCTGCGTTGAAAATATAATAAGTATTCCGATAAATGCGCTGCTGCTCTGTATCAGGGCAGTGAATAATGTGCCGATCAGAATTCCCATCAGGGGTTTTTCCAGTTTAAGAAGTATCCCGATGAAATTTTCATCTGACTGGAGAGGAGACATAGCATTAGACATAACATTCATTCCAAAAAAGAGGATCCCAAATCCCATAACTGCTTCTCCAATATTTTTCAGGATGTTGTTTTTCGGAAAGAAATATAAAACAAAACCCAGACCGATCATCAATAAAGAGTAATCGGTTAGTTTGAAAGCAATGATCTGTGCGGTAATGGTAGTTCCGATATCAGCACCAAGAATAATTCCAAGGGTTTGTGTAAATTGCATAAGACCTGACTGGACGAAACTTACCAGCATAACAGTTGTGGCGCTACTGCTTTGTATGGTCATTGTTACAAAGGCGCCAACACCCACAGCAATAAAGCGGTTATATGTAAGTTTGCCAAGTATGGTTCTCATCTTTTCACCTGCAGTTCTTTGCATTCCCTCACTCAAAATTTTCATTCCGAAAAGGAACAGACCAAGCCCCCCAATCGTCCCAATTACAAGCATAAATATCCAATTGCTTTTTCTGGCAAAAACCTTAAAAACCTGTATGTTTTGAGTATAATCACCCCTTATTACAGCCTTTATCTGGTACTCACCTTCTTTTGTTCCAAGATGAACATATGTTTGTGCAATACCATCTGTGTCGGTCATACACACCTGGGATATAATTTTAAAGTGTGTAGAACCCTTCGGTGATGTCAGAAGATCGAAATAAACTTTAGTATTAGCTATAGGCTTTGAATCCTGGTTAACCAATTTTACCCTGAGAGGTTTTTCTGTTCGTTCATTAACTATTTGATACTGTTCATCTCCGCTAAAATTAAAAACATGTTCGCTCCGGGGTTTCAGGAGTTTCAGGTTTTCATTCTGAGAGTAAACAATAACCGGTTTCAGGAACATTATTCCTGAAAGGACCATTGTCCAAATGACATATTTTAGGATAGTCTTTTTCACAGAAATGACAAGTATGGATTAACCTGCATTTAGTTTATAACTGCAAGAACATAGCTTTGTAAATTTACCCTATGAAATATTGCTTTGCAATAAATTTTCGATATATTTCACAGGGTGAATTAAAAAATGCACTAATTTGTACACATAATTATTATGGTTCATCCGGAAAATGAATAGGTGTCAGGTGGAAGAATAGAAGAGTGGAATGATGGAATGATGGAATGGTGGAATAGTGGAATAATGGAATAATGGAATGATGGAATAGTGGAATAATGGAATGATGGAATAGTGGAATAATGGAATGATGGAATAGTGG
>JADFUQ010000355.1 GCA_015222065.1 Bacteroidota bacterium | reverse complement strand
GTTATTCCCACCACAGATTGGACCAAACATCCTGTTCCAAACAGGCTTAACTTTATTTTCGACATACTTGCTGAAAAGCACAATGTGCACATTGTCAACTTTACATTGAAGAAATTCGAGGACGTTGCGCCAAGGGCAACCAAATGTCATCTACACGATGTGACATCAATTAAAGTCGATGACCCGTCATCATACTATATTTCAAACAGTTTATCCCATCTGCTAAAGATCAGGAATATTATAAAAAATGAAAAAATAGATATCATAGTCTCAGCCAACATATTGCCCGCTTTTATGGTAAATTTCGTAAAAGGGAAAGTCCCTGTCGTTTTTGATTATCTGGATCATTACGAAGAATCTGCAGCAACATACTATCCAGATTCCTTTTTTGGGAAGATCGTGAAAAGAGGGGTCCGGTCCATCATCCGCTATAACCTGAGAAATGCAGATTCGGTCATAACGGTTACAGAAGAATTCAAGCAGTTCTTAAATTCAATCGGTGTTAATGATATACATGTAATCCCAAACGGGGTTGACACAACAGTCTTTAAGCAAATCCCCTCAGATATAGCCAAAAAGGATTTGGGTTTAGAAGGGAATATTATTGGATATGTCGGCTCGCTTGAATACTGGGTCGATCTGGAAACAGTAGTCAAAGCCTTGCCGCACCTGGATGTTAAATTACTGGTAGTTGGACCGGAACTGTTTACCGACTACGGTAAAATGATTAAAGAACTCGCAGAAAAACTGGATGTATCTGATAAACTCATATTCACCGGCAGGGTTGAATATTCCCAACTTTATAGATACATATCAGCTATGGACATAGGACTTAACCCGTTAAAACACGTCAAGAAAAATGAAATAACAGTTGGTGGAAAAATATTTAATTATTTAGCTTGTGGAAAACCAGTTTTATCCAGCAGAATGATTGCTCTGGAAAATTTATTAGGAAATAATCTTTTTTATTATGATGATAAAATGAGCTTTATCAGGATGATAAATAAACTACTGGAACCAGCAGATGATCATGATAACTATATCAAGATATCCCAAAATTTTGATTGGAGAAATATTGCAAAAATGTATAATCAAATTTTACTAAATGTTGTTGAAAAAACTTAACACAAAACATTTAAGTCTGATTTGTGATATCTAAACAAAACGCAATAATTTATTATCAACAGAGGTGTTTGATTTTTGAATAATAATGATTTAAATGATAAAATATTAAAACTGAAAAGTATATTTAACTTAGATTTATTATTTATTCTTTTTATATTTATCTTGAGTTTTTATATCCGTGCTGTTTTACCCCACGAAGCAGTTTTCAGGGGAGGTATAGTCGGATTTGCCGCAGACGATGCAGTATACCATATGCGTCTTGTTGAAAATCTGGTTAAGAATTTTCCGCATAAAATTTGGTTTGATGTATTCACCCTTTATCCTTCCGGCCAAATTCTTCATTTTGGTCCACTGTGGACCTACATGATTGCCATCTCATCGCTAATATTGGGATTCGGCACACCCAGCATTGAATTAACAAGAAGCGTGGGTGCATATTTCCCTGCTATCTTTGGTGCATTGTTGGTATTTCCCATATATTTTATAGGAAAAGAAGTATTTGATAGGCGGGTTGGCCTTTTATCTGCCTTCATTATTGCTGTAATACCAGGACAGATAATGTCACGTTCAGTTATGGGTTTTACTGACCACCACATCGGTGAAGTATTTTTCAGCTCATTATACCTGATGTTTTTCATTTTGGCGATAAAATCCATCAAGGGCAAAGATATCTCATTAAAAGATATCCAAAATAAAGATTGGGATAAAGTCAAAAAGCCAATTATTATTTCAATATTAGCTGGCATTTCTTTTAGTTTGTACATGCTCCAGTGGTCTTCGGGGCTTTTTTATGGAGGTATTGTTGCGATTTTTCTTGTGTTACAGTTTATTGTAGATCATATGCGTGGTAAGTCTATAGATGGTCTTTGTTTAGTTAGTACAGTTTCATTTTTTGCAGCTTTGCCGTTAATTTTATTATTCTTCAATCCCAGCAATTCCTTTGCTTCAGACAAATATTCTTATCTCCATATTTTGATTACTATTGGAAGTGCTATATTTTTCCTT
>JADFUQ010000354.1 GCA_015222065.1 Bacteroidota bacterium | reverse complement strand
TTCCGGGTATGCCACCATATCTGGCTTTGAATACCATTTTGACTGAACATACTTTCATAGGCCAGCTCAACATTCTGCCTTGTCTTGGCAGCCTGAAGATTAACCGCATTGTATGTTGCCTCATTAAGTGAGTATGTCAAACGAATAGGTAACCCGAGATTAGGATAGAATGCACCTTCCAGTTCATATTCAAATATCCTTGCGGGGAAACCGGTTCTTCTCACCTCAGCATATGCCTGGACACCCTGTCCGTATATAGCAGCCCATTTTTGTTCACAGATACGCTGATACTTTTCGCCATCGTTGGCAGCTAGCGCCCAATCAACCAAAGCCACACCATCATAATAGGTAGCTTTATCATAGATAACACCCCATTTGTCCATTGATGCAGCAATTCCAGCCTCATAGGCAGCCTGGGCTAAAGCATCGTTACCGGTACGCATATAATACTCAGCCTTAATGAATTCAACTTCCTCATAGGTCAGAATGAATACAGGTGCATTCTCATCATAAGCAACAGGCAGACCTAACAGAGAAATACTAGGAAAGTGGGCTGCAGCATGCGCACGTCCATTCTGCTGTCCAACATATGGATCAGGATATGTTACCGGATCGGCTACATGATTTGGAGTTTCCTGTGCATAGACCGGAAGCCTGGGATCATTTCTGGCTTCAAGCCAGTCAACCATGGTTTCGCTTATAGCCTGGTCAGTCCTGTCATACAGGGTGTTGAAAATCGGGTTCCTGTAAGGAAGACCGGGAAATGTCAATAAAACGTTATCATCATTGCTCTCTATGATCGGGCCACTACCTAAGATCGCACCAATATCTGCATCAGCACCGGAATAAGCAACCGCACCTGCTGATGTTGTAACATCGGCCTGAGGAGCAACCATATCATAAGTAAAGGTCCACGGTGTTCCTGCACAACGGTTCAGGATCCTTAACTTTAACGAGTTGGCAAATTTTCGCCATTTTACCGGGTCACCGTCAAAGATAATGTCACCTGAGCCAAACGAAACGGTAGTACCTGAAAGTAACTGATTGGCTTCTTCAAGTTCAGCCAACAAAGCCATATAAACACTTTCCTGGGTGTCATACACCGGTGTGATGGTACCTTCCTCATCCAGACCCTGCAGCGCCTCGGTATAGGGTATATCTCCCCAAATATCTGTAAGAAAATGGAAAATCCAGGCACGCATAATTTTAGCTGCACCTTGTAACGACTTATTAGCTGTTACCTCCTTTTCATTTTCGATATCTTCGGTTGTTTTCTGCAGAATAATCTCAATGTCCAACAACATCCGGGTATATGGATCTTCAAAGTAGCCGCTCATATTCCGTGGCGCATACCAGTCTTCATCAATATACTGAACTTTACACCATTGCTGACACCAAACCCCCAAATAGGTATGTTGAATCCATCCGCCTACCTCAGGGTTATTATTTCTTGTTAAGGCATCAGTAATAACATGGGTAAAAATATTTATCGCCGGTACATCAACCGGAGAATTCGGGTTCTGGTTCATTTCCTCAAAATCCTTGGTACACGATCCTATTGTAAAAATAAGGATCAGTGCAAGGAATATTCTGTTGTATTTTTTGATATTTTTCATTTTTCAAAACTTTTTAAGTTATACAAATCACACTAAAATACTACCTTTAAATTGAACCCATAACTCCTGACCGAAGGTATAGCATTACTTTCTATTCCTACATTATTAGTTCCTGCACTGAATGCATTCTCAGGATCAATATGTGGCATATCCGTATGAATTATCCATAGGTTCCTGCCGACCATAGAAAGATTAACACTTCCAACTCCAATGCTGCTCAGGAATGGAATGTCATTAAAAGTATAGCCTAAAACTACCTCACGTAACTTAACAAAGCTTGCATCAAAAATACTCAGTTCGTGTTTTCCATAGAAATCATGACCGTACCTTTCAGCACCTCCATATATTGTATTTTCCATGGGTGCAGCCACATCGGTTCCATCTGCATCGGTAAATACAATGCTTCCGTCAGTATCAACATAACCCATTACACCATCGAGTTTTAAACCTCCACCGGTAGGATCGTCAGGATCGACACTAGGATCTTCCCTCATGTTAACTCCTTTGTCATTAACTAAAGCAGTTCCCTCCAGAATACCGGCATACATTCCAAACATATTTGTAACTGAGAACAGATCTCCACCTTTCCTGAAGTCAACCAGAAAACTAAAATTTAAGTCCTTATAGGTGAATGAATTGTGAACACCTCCGAACCAATCTGGCATAACATTCCCTACCGGACCTCTTGAATTTGATCTGATATGCCTTCCGCTTGTACTAATAAGAGGACGGCCACTATACTCAGTATGACTAAATTCTGTTTCAGCCTCGTCATAATATACATCTTTAGCATTTTCCCGAACTAATGAATATCCCCACATTTGTCCGTAAGGCTGACCAGGACGAGCATGTATATACATACTCCATGAACCGTAGTACAAAGTTAAATACCTCATGTCTTCATATAATTCTATAACTTCACTCTTGTTCTTAGCCCAGTTCGCTGTTAAATCCCATCTGAAATCAGTTTTTTGTACCGGTGTCACTCTTAGTGTCAATTCAACACCCTGGTTCTGAATATTACCGGCATTAATGGTTTGCGTATTGAAACCTGTAACACGGGAAATTGCGATATCCATGATCTGGTTAGTCGTATTTTCCTTATAATAGGTAGCATCCAAACCTATACGGTTGTTCAGGAATTTCAGATCAGTACCGAATTCCAGTGACTTCTTCCTTTGTGGTTTCAGTCCTAATGGAGGTTTTATATCGGCGTAGGTCAATGAGGGCTGACCACTGAATGGCTGAGCAGCGCTATATACACCCTGCAACTTGTAAGCTCCGGCTGTTCCGCCAACCTCTGCATAACTGGCCCTTACCTTAGCATAAGATAGTATATCAGATTGCACACCCAACGCTTCCGTAACAACTAATCCAAGAGAAACTGATGGATAGAAATAGGAGTTATTATCCACCGGCAAAGTGGATGACCAGTCATTTCTTGCAGTCAGGTCAATGAACAGGTAATTCCTGAAACCGAAGTTCACGTTACCAAAAACACTCTGTAATTCGGTATGTGTTTCAGAAAGGCCGGTTGTTGCCGGGACAACAGCGTTACTTGTAGCATACAAATCCGGGATAATCAGGTCGGATACACTGGTTGAATGATACTGGTAATCGTAATGGTTATATTCACCACCTACCCATGCAACAACGTTAATATCTGAACCAAAATCACGGTTTGCGGTCAGCATTGTATTGGCAGTTAGCTCATTCCTTCTGTACGAACCTGCCCAAAATCCTCCCCGGCGGTCTCCGTTTGTTCCTTGTGCGGTTAATTGCTTTCTGTCTTCAACATACCAGTCGTTTCCAACCATTGCTTTAAAACTCAACCATTCCAGGATATTGTATTGAAGATTAAAGTTCCCCATAATCCGGTCCCTGTTCCTTGAATTTGTGCTTTTATTCAGGAGAAAGTAGGGATTGTCGTGGTAACTGTGGTTCCAGTTAATAGGATACCTGGTAATAGGTTCGGTCTCCTGTCAATGGTCTTTCATGTATTTTATATCAACCTGGCGTCCGAACCACTGACTAATACTTTGCATCGGATTACCACCGGTATATCCATTTTCAACAATGTTATCGCTCTTGTTACTAACATAGGTTATTCCACCACCAACGCTTAATTTATCTGTTACATTTAAGCCTGAATTAATACTTACCGTATTCTTTCTCAGATCGGTACAGGGCATAGTGCCTGTTACATCCTGGTTTGAGATAGATAAACGGAAGTGGGCTTTGTCGCTTGCACCCGAAAGAGCAAGGTTAGTTGTTCTTTTCAGTCCGGTCTCAAAGAAATCTTTTACATTGTCAGGGTGAGCTATCCATGGTGTTGGAGTACGCACACCCGTTTCGTGATTGTACGGACTGTCGAACTGTGGAAGGAGCCTTCCATCCAGCTTCGGTCCCCAGCTTTCATCAACTCCGTCCTGGGTTCCGCCATATGCTCCGTCAACATATTCAAATAAGCCTCCTGAACCTTGTCCATACTTGTTCTGGTAATCAGGGAGGACTAATACATTATCCCACATCCAGTTGGATTCCACGGAAATACCCAATCCTTTCCTGGCGCCGAGTTTGGGTTTACCGGTTTTGGTTGTGACCAAAATAACACCGTTAACAGCTCTTGAACCATACAAGGCGGCTGCATTAGCTCCTTTCAGAACACTTATGGTCTCAATGTCTGATGGGTTCAGGTCCATGGCTGCATTACCATAGTCCATCCCACCATATGCTCCCAGGCTCGAAAGGTCATTTCTGATAGGTACACCATCCACAACAAACAGTGGCTGGTTGTTGCCTGAAAGAGTACTCATTCCCCTGATGAGAATTCGTACACCTGATGAGACACCACCATCCGAATTTGTTATCTGAACACCTGCAAGTTTACCCTGCAATGAGTTCACAACATTCGACTCCCTGGCAGTTGTAAGTTCAGCTCCGCTTACATCCTGCACAGAATATCCAAGGGCTTTCTTTGTCCGGGTGATACCGAGACTGGTAACAACAACCTCCTCAAGACCTAAAACATCGGTTTCAAGGACAACATCAATAACGCTCCTGCCTCCGATGGTTTCCTCTACGGTTTTCATACCAATAAAGGTAAACATCAGGATATGTGCGCTTTCAGGTACATCGAGGGAATAATACCCTTCTGCATTAGTGATAGTACCAATTGTGGTACCCCTCACAACAACAGAAACGCCCGGGATGGCAGCTCCATCATCCGCGCCTGTGACTGTACCTGTAATTTCCCTGGTCTGTGCTATTGCCACCTGGAGGCATATAAACAAAATCAAGGAAAAACTAATTAATAGTTTTTTCATAGGATAAATTTTTAGGTTAATAAATACTTTATTTAGACAGGGCTAAAATTAATACAATTTATATTAAATGACAAAGAAAATGTAGATTATGTTGAATATGCAGTATTAGTGAAGAAAAGAAAAACAAACCGCAGAGTCGCAGAGACGCAGAGAAAAATCCTCTCTCTCAGTGCCTTAGCATATTTTATTAATTTTTTGATACAAGACCTTAAGTATTTTTCAGTCTCAACGGGCTTTAATAATTTGTATATTGTCTTTCCAAAACATATACTATTACCCTGTCGTTCTTTCGTTCTTT
Source organism: Bacteroidota bacterium (assembly GCA_015222065.1). GTDB lineage: Bacteria > Bacteroidota > Bacteroidia > Bacteroidales > VadinHA17 > JADFUQ01. The sequence continues at coordinate 1,315 of JADFUQ010000354.1, read as the reverse complement.
CGTTCTTTCGTTCTTTCGCTCTTTCGTTCTTTCGCTCTTTCGCCCTATCGTCTGGTTTCCTACAGTTTTCCCTCAACAATAGCCAGTATTTCTTTTTCTTTCCTGTTAGCTTTATCCTCAATTTCTTTTCCTTTTTTCAGGATAGTTACCACGAATTCTTTATCATCCAGTCCTGAAGCATTGATCTTTACATTCAGGAATGCACCCATTACACATGAACGTATTGCCAGGGCGCCAACACCCGCATCCGAAACAGAGTTTGGATTTCCTGTTTCTGCCATTGCTTTCAGAACCTCAAATGCCCCGAATGCCGTTTCCATCACTTTAAAGGGCACCATTATCGCATTTTTTGTAGCTTCCTGTATAGCTTTTCTCCGTTCCTGCTTCTCATTATCCGATTTCTTCGGTTTCCTGAAAGCATCCATAATTTTATTAAAAGCTATTGTATCCTCATCAACCAGCCATAGTAATTCATTTTGAATTTTCTTCCCTTTTTCAGCCCATCGTGAAAATTCTTCCCAACTATCGTCCCATCCACGTTTATGAGAGGAAAGATTTGCAACCATTGTTCCCAGGGCAATTCCTAATGAACCTATATAAGCAGATATAGAACCACCACCGGGAGCAGGCGATTCAGAAGCTGTTTCATTCATAAAATTCTCCAGGTTCATATTAATCAATCTATCCGGAGCATCCTTTGCCATCACATATTCAATTATCTTCTCTTCGGGTTTGAATTTATATAGCTCATCAAGCCCCATTGATTTTACTGCAATTTTTATAAGCTCTTTATCAGAAACACCAAGCGACCGGTTTTGTTTTTTCAGGAAATATCTGCCTGCATCAAGCATTGCATTAAGAGGTATCAGTCCGACCAGTTCAGATCCGGTAACTCTTACACCTCGTGTATCAGCCTTTTTACAAACTTCATCAAATGCTATATGAACAGGAGTAATTGAAATATTGGTAAGGTTTATTGATATTTGTGCAATCCCATATTCTTCAATAAACCAGCCAATTGCCTTAACACTTTTCAAAGTCCCCGGCACTCTCACAGGTTCACCATTCTCATCATTAATTGCTTTGCCCGTCAATGATCCGTTATCCCGCTTTATTCTTCCTTTCTCCCTTACATCAAAAGCTATACTATTTGCACGTCTAACCGATGTTGTATTCAGATTTATATTATATGCTACCAGGAAATCCCTGGCACCTACAGCAGTAGCACCTGACATACTGTTAAACTCAGCCGGTCCGAAGTCTGGTTTCCACTGAGGATCAGTAAACTTTTTCTTCAAACCCTCGTATTCACCTG
>JADFUQ010000353.1 GCA_015222065.1 Bacteroidota bacterium | reverse complement strand
CTCCTTTATTTTATCAAAATCGCTGTCAAATGACAGTATATTTTTGACTTTATGTGACTTCATGATCTCAACAGATGCTGCATCAGCCAGTGACAATGTACCATCGTATTTTAGAAAAGTATCTACAGACCTTGTCAGCGTTTCCTCATCCATGAAATATATCTTGCAGTTATCTATGAAGTATTCATAAAGCAACTTGCCTGCTTTACCACCTTCAAGCGAGCCAACGAGTGTAATACATTCACTTATAACAAGATCTGATATCAACAGGGATTCATTGATTTTCCCTGCAAGTTTCAAAGCAGCATCATGCCATTGATCCTTTTCTCGTGCTATAGCAATAAAATATGAGGAATCCGCGAATATCATTTAAGCCCCTTCTGGATGGCTTTTTTGGATTCGACAGCATTCCCTTCTGCTTTTACCAATCCTATTATGTCATCCAAAGTTCTTTTTTTCCGTGGATACACTAATATACCATCATCGGTATCCGTCCATTCCAAGATATCCCCCGGCATTATTTTGTGAGTTTTTCTTAATATGGCAGGTACAACAGTCTGAAACCCCTTTGAGATCTTTGTTTCACTAAGCATTTCCATTCACACAGTTATTTTAGTATTCAAAGTATTTTAAGGTTGGGGTATTTTATTCGAGACTTTTATAGTTGATTCAATATATTCAGGCTGCACTGGAAAATGCCAGATATGAAATAATAGATGATGAAAAACCATATTACGGAGAAGTGCCGAAACTTGATGGTGTATGGGGTGGCGGCAATACTCTTGAAGAATGCCGTCAGAACCTTGAAGAGGTAATAGACAAGTGGGTGCTCGTCAGGCTGACAAAAGGGCTGTCGACACCACAAATAGACTGGTGATTTAGGCATAGGCAACTTCCAATTACCCATATGACACCTAAGACGACTCAAACAACCGATGCAACCATAGAAATCGCTTGTGACCAAATATAGGAGAAACAAACAGTCTCCACCACAAGCGAAAGATACCATACCCCATCACAACCGAATCCCGCAAAACCTTAACTCTTGTAACGCCACTATGCCTCCAGACCACAGGAAACTCTTTTACACTATATCCACCCAGCTGGGCATACACCAAAAACTCAGTATCCCAAAACCAATGTTCATCCTCAACAAGATCCAACAGTTCAAAAGGCGGCTCGCGTTTAAACGCCTTAAAACCACACTGATGATCATACAACTTCGAACGTAAAAAAGTACGTACCAAAAAATTGAAACATTTACTCAAAACCACCCTCGAAAAAGGACGTTTCGCATTACTTCGAGGCATCATGCGGGAACCGATCGAAAAATCATATCCTTCCAAACCCACATATTCGATCAACTCCTGCAAATGCGCCATATCAGTTGCAAGGTCAACATCAATAAAACACAGAACATCACCGGAAGCAGCCCGAAAACCCCTCATAACAGCATTGCCAAAGCCCTGCCTCACATCCGAATGAAGATGCTCAACATAATCATAATTGGCTGCAAGCCTCGCTGCGATCACATCAGTTCCATCAGTACTTCCATCTTCCACAATGATAATTTCAAACGATGAAACAAAACCCTCCAAAATCCTTGCAGTCATAGATGCTGCATTGGATAAATGCATAGATTCATTGTATGCAGCAAGAATTACTGAAACCTTTTTGTCGATGATAATACCTCAAT
>JADFUQ010000352.1 GCA_015222065.1 Bacteroidota bacterium | reverse complement strand
ATCTACGACATTATCTACGACATTATCTACGACATTATCTACGACATTATCGGTGACCTTTATTTTTTCTTTAAACAAAATAACTCTGAAACCATTAAAAACTTCTTCTATCCTGGGTGGGACAATCCCATAATCATTGCAAATGCTCAGTATTCTTCTGATTCCCGAACCATATCGTTCAATAATACCTGCTTCTTTAAATGCTTTTGCAATTAGTTTATTCCTGGCTTGCGATGTGTAATTATCCGTTAGCAGGTCGCTGATTGTTATTCCGCCATACAAATTTCCCGGGTTAAAAAACTCAATCCTTGTTCAGTCCTTTCAGCTTTTTCTTTTAAGCATAATAGGTACAGGGATTTTGCGATCCGCCGGCGGAGAAGCAATCTTTCATGGCTTTTCGTAAAGCTCATGATAGTCTATTCATTTGGCATCCTGGTTGTTTTGGGGAGATTGCTTCGTCGCTACGCTTATTCATTCAATTTTTGTTGCCTTTCTTTACCTTTAGTTGTCAGTCTGTATTTTTGGTTTCTACTGGTTGGCTTACGGGGTATAGTCATTTCAATCAACCCGGAGTCCAAAGCAGGTTTTAGGTATTCCTTTCTAAAATAATCCCTGTTTGCAAGTTGCAGTTTGCTTTGAATTTCTTCTCGTGTCAGAACCCCTTTCATTGTCATTATCAATGCATTTACTTGCATGGTATCTTGCATAGTATCTTGCATGGCATCTTGCATGGTATCTTGCAAAACTTCTCTTTTAGCAAGTATAACTTGTATAAAATAGTCATCACTAGAAATTGAATATGTAACACCCGGATATTCTTCAAGATGCTTTCTTATCCTTATGAATCCGGTACCGTATTTCTCAACATCACCTGTGAGATAAAATGTTTCGGCTAATAATTTATTCCTATGGAACGCTTTGTAATCATCCTTGTAGAGGTCTTCAGCTTTCAGATTACCCATAAAACTACCGGGGTTAGTAAATTCAATCCGGTTATCAAATATTTTGATAATAACATCTGTTGGATTTCGATAATCTTTATGAATTACTGAATTTAAAAGCAATTCCCTTAATACCGGTAAGGGAAATTGCCAAATTTCCTGCCGCTTCAGTTCACCGGTAAATTTGTATTCAAGCCTCAAATTCTTTTTGATAAATGTCATGGCATTATCTACAGCAACATAAAGAGGTGCTTTTATGAGCATATCATCGATAATGTGATCCCTGCCTTTAAACCTTCCAATATGTATGGCTGTATTGTGCTGTCCGAAAAGCAGGTTTGCCGCCAAGGTCACTTTTTGTTTAGATATTAGTCCAAGCTTTTCGAGATTGACTAAGTGATTATCGGTAAGTTCAAGCCTACCTGTATTTTTCACCTCCTCAAAAAAAGACTGTATCAATTCCTGATTTAAATCATTAATTTCAGTCTTAACATGCACTGCGTCAAAAGAAGAGTTGATGCTTTGAATTTGTAACTCAACAATTTCTTCAACTGACAGTAAATGATTGGAGGCTCCAACTCTTTTTAAATATCTGCCCTTGTATGCAACAGGTTTTAAAGGATATTCCTGCACATGGATAACTACAACTTTTTTATCTCCAAAATCCTTAATACTGATTTGAGGGAATATTTGAGGTACTGTTGCTAACTTGATGGTATTACTCCAATCTTTTAGCATTTCATCATCAATCTCGTTTAGTCCCAGTATTTTGCCTGCCAGAGAAACGCCGATAAAAATCTTACCACCATTTGTATTGGAAAATGCAACTATTGTTTCGATACATTCTTTCCCAAATGAGGACTTGAATTCAACAGTCAGGTTTTCACCATTAGTAATTATTTGCTGCAGTTCTTTCAATGTTGTTCAAAGTTTACCCTGCGAACGGAAGTGAAGCAATCTTTTATGGCTTTTCGTAAAGTTCATGTTGGTTTATTATTTGGCTTACGCATATACAATATTGGTGTTTCGTTGTTTTTACCAGTCATATAACTGCCAAATTGCTAATATATCCGCCATTTAACCGCCATACTTTAATTTATATCGTGTGCCTTTTTTCTCTCCAAACTTTTTAAAAACATTCAGTACTGTTAAATTTTCTAAGTCTCTGGATGCAGTTCTTTCTGAAGTAT
>JADFUQ010000351.1 GCA_015222065.1 Bacteroidota bacterium | reverse complement strand
GCCTATGGCGAACCGTGTATTATACACGGGAGTGGGACATGGGTCCCGGCGAAACCATGTGTATGCCAACAAAATGGATAAGCAAAGACGGGAAAACAGCCCATGTTGTGTTTTCGGGAGAGGATGCTTTTTCCGTAAGGAAAGTGAAATTCACTATTATAAAGAAGTAGCCCGGTAGTAGATAATGGAATAATGGAATAATGGAAGAATGGAAGAATGGAATAGTAGAATGTTGAAAGGTTGTAAAGTACAACGCTTACTTTTAACTTTATAACTTTATAACTTTATAACTCTTTAGAATAATGGAAAAGCGAGTTAACTTGCTAATAGCTAAAAGCTAACAGCAGCAAACATAGCCTATTAAAAACCTTAAAATATGTATTATGAAAAGAACAACTTTATTCCTTTACCTGTTGCTAACCGTTATATTCTCATTTGAAAGATCATTTTCTCAAATAACTATCGAAGCCGGTGATCCACCCAACAATACCGATATCCCGGATTTTTATAAATCCAAGTTAGCTGATATTGAAGAAGAGGTAAATAATATTAAAATTGGCGAAGTAAAGGTTATAACTACCTCGCCAGGTGGTTTACCTGTTTATGCCGTTTATTACGGGGAAAAGGAGGATTTTTCCCCCCAGGCCAATTACAATTCGGCAGTTGCGGCTCTAAATCCGGCATTTTATGCAAAGAAAGACAGTAGTAGTAAACCGGTTATTTTTTTCATTGGTCCTGTTCATGGGCAAGAAGTTGAAGGGATCGTAGGTCTGGTTAACTTGATTCATATTGCAGAAACGGGCAAGGATTTTCGTGGGCAGGAATGGGCTTCCATAAAAAACAAAATTGATAAATGCAGAATTATTATAATTCCCTGTGGCAATCCTGACGGGCGCAAAAGGTGCCCATATGACAGCTTTGTAGGCTTGCCATCAAAGATTATGACAAAATATGGGCAAGGAACCAGAAAAGACGGGTCCTCATGGGGATGGCCCCAGGCTAAATCTTTGCATCCGATGAAAGGCAATGTTGGTATCCTTGGGGCATATTTTAATGATGATGGTATTAACATGATGCATGATGATTTTTTTGCTCCTATGGCAAATGAAACTAAAGCCATTTTGGATATAGCCCGTTTTGAGGCGCCCGATATGACTGTATCTTTACATTCTTACGGAAATCCACCCAGGATTATTCCAGCTAACTATGTGCCCTGGTTTATGAAAAAACATGTGAACAAATTAACCAGGCGGGTTAACTTGCGTTATGAAAAAGCTAACCTGGCTTATGTCCCTTTTGATTGGATTTCGGAACCTTCAATTGAAGACGAAAAGTTCCCTCCTCATACCAGTTTTAATTTAATTAGCGCATTGCATCATGTTTCAGGAACAATGGCGTTTACTTTCGAATGCAGCCATGGAACTGTAACCGAAACAATTCCGGAACCATTTGTTACTTATGGCAATATTTTAGATATTCAATTGAATTTATATGAAGAAATGTTAGATTATTTATTGGAAAACAGGTTGTACTGGGAATAGCCTAAAACTTTGCAATACTAAATTGGGTTTTTCCTGCATGATTTGTGCAACCCTTCAGTTATTTACTGACGTTTCGCAGATGAAATAATTACTTATATCTTAATTAGTTACAAAAATGATAATTTGCATAAAGTGCATAATATCAAATAAGTACATAATTCCATTTTTTAAATATCGAACAAGGAACACCGATTTTAGATTTTAGAAATAATCATAGCTTAATAGAAACTTCAAAATTCGTCATTCGTTATTCCTTGTTCATTATTCATCTTAACAATTGTATATTAATGTATTGACAAGTGCGAAACATAAATTATTTATATAATGAATAAAAACAAGCCCCTTTCTACGATTGATCTTGTTGTTATCTTCGATATGGATGGTGTAATTATTAACAGTGAACCATTACATCAAGAGTGTGAACGGGAGATGTTCAGCGAAATGGATATTTTTCTTACACAGGAAGAACATGACCGGTTTCTGGGAGTGTCCGGGTTCTATATGTGGAAACAGCTTATAGAAAAGTTTGATCTAAATGAGAGTGTAGAACGACTGGTTGAAATTCAAAATACCTGCTTTATAAAGAAACTGGAAAACTTAAAACATTTACCAATTATAGAAGGTGTAAAAAGTCTGATAAAGGAGCTGTCGGAAAAACAAGTACTACTTATTCTGGCTTCTTCCAGTTCACAACGAGTCATTGATAAGATTCTTACATTAAGTAAGCTTAAAAAATATTTTAAACATATAATAAGTGGTTACGAGATAAAAAAATCAAAACCGGCGCCTGATATATTTATTAAGGCAACCGAAATGGCTGGGGTAACTCCAGATAAATGTATTGTTATAGAAGATTCTGAAAATGGGGTTTTAGCTGCCAAACATGCCGGAATGAAGGTTATTGGGTTTCTAAACGGGTTCAATTCAAAAGAAAGTTTATTTTATGCAGATAAAATCGTGAATGATTTTTCGGAATTATCAGTTTTATTCAGGAGGGATTATCTTATATTTGAAACCGGCTAACCCCGGAGTACCATTATAAGAAATCCCTTCAATTTTTGCATTAATCGTTGTGTTATTATCTGTATTATAAAATGAAACACTGGCCTTTCCGTCTGAATCTGTTATGACCAAAGGGTTCCAGTATATCAATGACCTTAAATCCGGTTTGCTTTTATCTGTTTCCGGGATATTACCATATTCGGGTGAGTAAAATTCCCTTGAATTATAACATCCCTGAAATTCTATAATATTATTATCAGGTATATCAGCAGATGTAAGTGTACCTTTCTTTGTATAGATAGCTATAACTCCATTTTCACCCAGGAAACCAAATTGGCGAATCTTACTGAAAGAATTTATAACCTCAATAGTTTCAATATCATCCGGGTTTAAATTCAGCACGAAGGATTTATCAAAAGTTGGAAGTCTGTTTATAAAGAATAAAGGCTGATGGTCAAAGTTTTTCATATATTCATCTGAATATATCCTGATTTTATTTTCTCCTTTTTTATATTTTAAGCTAACATGGGTTACTATTTCTCTAAATACTTCTGTCATTGTAGGAAAAGGGTTATATTCGTCCAGTCTGATCGTATGGTCGGCTGTCCAAAAATTGCTATTTGTTTTAGTTCCCTGATTTTTAGTTTCCAGATCTGCTTTATAAAATAGATTGTTCCCGGCAGAGTAATTATATGAAGATTCTATTTGAGCCCGGTTTATTATTTTTCCCAGACAGTTTCTGATTTCCGGACTTTTGTATAAAATTTCATTTCTACCTGTAGATTGATATCCTTGCAAATTGTCTTCAATCATAATTTTAAACTCACCATGTTGCATTTTTGCATCTGCCACATCGAAAAACAAATACTCTTTTCCATAAATCGCATTTATATAATAATCAAGAAATCCATTTTTGTTTGTAAACCTGCTGTATGCCTTTTTTTCCTTAAGCATTAAAAATGAAACACGTATTGATGCAACAGAGGAATCATTTAAAGCATCTAACACCTGACCTTTTCTTACCAGAATGCTCTTTTCAATGTCATAATTGATCGTGGGCCATTTATTGTTTAGGATTTCTTTCCACAAAAATCTCCTCCAGCCCTGGGTTAGCATCAGGTAATCTGAAGCTGTTTCAGAATCGGGATTGTCTTTTATAAAATAAAATGCCGGTTGTTCAATGTTCCCTTTTAGTTCAGAAGTGAGCAAGAGGTTGGTGAGTATATTATCGCTATATTTTTCTACACCAACAACCTGACTAATGTCTGTTACAGCTAATGAAAAGTTCCCTGCCACCGGATTTCCGTAAAGATCGCTGACTGATATATCCAAAAGGACTTTCTCTCTCGGGTTATATGTATTTTTATCTGTTTCGATCTTAACCTGAAGAGCATGATGGCGGTTGATGAAAACCAAACGTTCACATTCAGGATTCCCATCTGCATTAAACAAAGTTAATTGAGCGATACCGGCCGGCAAATTTGTTTTTGGGAGGATAGCGGTAAATGATGATCTATTGCTGAAATTACCATTGGCTGTATAATAGATTCTACCTGCAGCCTGAATTACTAATAAAACTTTTCCTGAATTATTACTCAAAAATGTTTCATTAGCCTGAACAATAACCCTGATAACATCACCGGAAGAATTATCTGCAGCCATTACAAGACCTTCTTCCAATACAACGGGCAGAGCATAATTGATCTTCTTATTATCTTCCTGAACGAGATTTGCAAAATAGGTCTTACCTTTTTCGGGCTTCAGCATAAATACTCCCATCCCCAAATGAAAACTTTCATAAGGGGTTATTACGTTACCATCCTGGTCAGTAATTTCGCCTTTGACATGAATGCCTCCGCCTGATTCGTCTATTGCCTTGAAAGCTACTTTGCTTGTCAGACCGGAAACCAGATACCCGCCTTCGGGAAAAAACTGCAAATCAATTTTTTCATTTGCCGGTTTATCACCCGTTGCTTGTTCGGAAGAATCTGTTTCAGGAATATCATATTCCTTCTGCGGATCAAATAATAATATTTCTTTAGTGAAAAAAAACTCCTGATCAAAATTCCTCATCCAGTTGGTATAGGCCCTTACCTGGTATTTTCCCTGAAGCAAGGATTCCGGTAATAAAAACTCACCCTTTGCGAAGCCATCCCCAGCTTTTAGTATTTGACGGATTACAACTTCTCCATTTTTATCTAACAGCTCTGTATAAATTATTTTACTTAAGGAAGAAGGGACATTCCCGGAGGCATTTACCAGATAAGCTTTATACCAGATAGTTTCTCCCGGTATATAAAACGGTTTGTCAAAATGGAGATATACTTTTTCCTGTGAATAAAAGTTATTGAATTTTTCCAATCGAATTGAAATTGTATCTAATACCTTGTCCCGGTTTTGAGAGAAAGAATTTAAACCGGATGTAGATAGAATTACTAAAGCAGAAAAAATAACCGGGATTGATTTTCTAATTCCTTTCATTTAAATATTGTTATTTAATTATTTTCACTTCAACAATCATTTATACTTGCTGGTAACTGGTAACTGGTTTCTTCGTTCTTTCGTCCTCTCGTCCCTTCGTTCCTTCGTTCCTTCGTCCTCTCGTCCTCTCGTTCCTTCGTCCCTTCGTTCCTTCGTTCCTTCGTCCTCTCGTCCCTTCGTTCCTTCGTCCTCTCGTCCCTTCGTTCCTTCGTCCTCTCGTCCTCTCGTTCCTTCGTTCCTTCGTCCCTTCGTTCCTTCGTCCTCTCGTTCTCTCGTTCTCTCGTTCCTTCGCCCTCTCGCTCCTTCAGCCTTCAGCCCTCTTAATCTTTCACACACCTTACCGAGTACCCTCTCGTCTTATAATCGTCATACCGGTACACCTCAGCATAATTGTAGTACAGACGACGACACCAGGCATAAGGGCTGAAGCTTTCCGTAGCGGTCCAAAAGTTGGCGCGATAGCTCAAATCTCTGAATGATTCATTGTACAACCGGCTACCGGCCGGCAAAGCTGTGAAACCACTTTTATTATTCCCTCTATACATAGAGCCGGAATACCGCCACAAACCGTTAACGTTAACCCCAATATTTCCACTTTCTTTAAGTTTTGCTCCTTCATCGGTACCGCGCCAATAGGTTAAACTTGCTTCTTTTTCGCTCATACCAAGGTACATCTCAAGCTCTTTCCACTCATCATCATCTGGTACATGCCATCCGTCAGGGCAAACGCCCTGTACTCTGCCCGGGTTTGTTTCGCTGCCTGAAGCTCCATTCATCACTGCTGCCCATGTATATAATCTGCCATAAACAGCAACATAGCTTTCATTATCGTAGTAAGCAAAATAATATTTCGTGGTGGTATCGCTTGAAATATCACCTGCTCCTGTACCATCAATTAAAGCTGTTCCGTCAGCATAATGAGTTGATTTAAGGTTTTCTTTCATCCATAACTGGTTG
>JADFUQ010000350.1 GCA_015222065.1 Bacteroidota bacterium | reverse complement strand
GGTAAGTTTTAGTTAAACTGAATATCGAACAAGGATTAACGATTTTAGATTTAGGATTTTCAACTACTTCGCAAATCGTTAATCGGTGTTCCTTGTTCTTAAATCAATTTTTACTTACCTTTATAGACGGATTCTATTTAGTCATCCAGATGAATTGACCCATACTTAGTATTGATGTTTACAACTGATGATGTATTAGGATCAGTACCAACTAAACCATTAATGCTTAATTTAGTATTCTCTTCAATCCGGCTGACTTTTGATTTTGAGGGGATATAAATTTTAGCATATTCAGCATATCCGTCAATTTTATAGGACGCATTGCTATCTATCCCAAGCTTTATACCACCATACCTGTTTTCAATGTTTATTTTTTCAAAACCGGAAGGAATATAGTTAATGTTGCAACCGGTATATTTCATATCCAGTTTCAGTGTTTTGTTCACCTGATCAAACTTGAGTGTCCCATATGCTCCGGTGAAGACAAAATTGTCAACCTCTTCTATATGGTAAGTATCATATTTACTTTCAGCTACAATCGATCTGCTATCATTAATATATAGTTTTGAGTATTTACTCATAACCATTAAAGCTTTAGAAGTCTCAAATTCAATTCTTGAATAGCTCATGTCAAGTTTAAGCCAGTTGACTTCAGTAACTTCAGCTTTACTGTAAGCAATATTAATTTCATTGCATGGTTTTGTCTTACCCCGCATAAGCTCATTGACTTTCAGGTATCCATATTTTATATAAATATTTACATGCCCGGATAATTCATTTATAAAGGCATCCCCGTATTTGTTTCTTAACTCAAGATCCATATTGGTAGGCATATTTACTGTATAGTCTATGCTAAACTCTTTGGATTCATTATCAAAGAGCGACCAGTTTGATTTGTTGAACTTACTATCAATCTGAGTAACAGCTTTAATAACATCACCCGTTTGATCAAATTCAACATCAAGAAATGACAGGAGTTTCTCTGCCCTTTCACGATCACGATGTTTGACAGTTATAACTACATCAATAGTTACCTGGTTTTTATCCCAGTTCCTGACATCAATATCTCCGTATTTGTTTTCTAAGTAAAGTTGAGAATTTGCTGTTACACTGTATTCCTTGTGGTACTTCTTCTCAACCTTATCTTTTTGTGCCTTTACACTTGTAGTTATCGCTATACCAAATACAACAAGCAATAAAAGTGTTTTAAATTTGATTGCTTTCATGATTTTTATTTTTTATTAGATTTTCATTTTTGATTTGTTCCAGTTGATGCAAAATTTGATTCATTACATCAACTTTTAATTGGTAATGTTCTATCATGGCGTTGATAATTCTTTTGTCTTTCGGATTTGCTTTAAGTTCATCCTGTAGGTTTGTATAGATTGAATCCATATCAGACAGTTCTTTTAGCAGCATCGACTTTTGGATACTATCTGAAAAAATATCCATGTTGCGTATTTGTCCGTACCTCAGATTAACCTGTTGTTTGTAATATACTTCTACTTCCCTGTATTCATCCGACACTTCACTCAGGCTGATCCCTGATTTTTCAGGTGAAGGTTTGATCAGGTTGTCGTATGTCCAGAGGAAGGACAATGTAACAAGTATTGCTATCGAAGCGGCTTTAAGCAAGAATGTATAGGAAGTTAATGAATGGTTTTTCCTTTTTTGCCGCTTCAATTTGGCTGCAAACCGGTTGAAGTGTCCTTCATTCGGTTCAGCAGTATCGAACAACTCCTTGTTATTTCTGAATATTTTATCTATATTTTTCATAACCTCATTTTTTCTTAAGTTCCTCTATCAGTTTCTTTCGTGCCCTGGTAAATTGTGATCTGGATGTAGAACCGGAAATTTCCAGGATCTGCCCGATCTCCTCATGGTCATATCCTTCTATAAGGTAAAGTGAAAGAACTATTCTATATCCGTCTGCCAGCTTGTTTATACAATTCTTAATATTTTCAACGGAAACTTCCGGAATTCCTGATTCTTTATTACTGCTCTCATCTTCAATCCTGTATTCCTGCTCTTCAATTGGTATAAGTTCAACTCTTTTTTTCTTAATACTATCAAGTGATTTGTTTATCACAATTTTTTTTAACCATGCTCCAAAACTTACCTTGCCTCCATATGTATCAATCTTTTCAAATGCTGCTAAAAAAGCATCCTGCATTATATCTTCAGCTTCCGTAAAATCATTGACAATCCTGAGACTTGCATTATACATTGCCTTATAATAGAGCTTGTATAATTTAAATTGTGACTTCTGATCTCCACTAATACAACCGTCAATAATATCCTGATGTATATTCTGGTAAACTGTTTCCTTATCCATCATTTTCACCTTAAAGACGTTCAAAAATTACTGATGCTGCATACAGATTAAAAAAAAGTGCCTAAATAAAGAAGTGACTAAAGGGGCTAAAGTGCCTAAAATGCCTAAAGTTTAAACTTCTTCTCTTCTCAACTTTAGTTCACTTTCAACTTTAGCTCACTTTTAACTTTTTCTCAATTTTAGCTCACTTTAAGTACTGATTTTTTACTAAAGATTGTTCTTAAATCATAAAAAAACAAATTACACTAATAAATAGTTGGATATTAACATGTAAAGTAATATTTTTATCAAAATTATTTATTAATCCAAAAAACACACAAAATGAAAAAAATTAAGTATTTGTTTCTGGCATTTGCCACCGTTTGTTTTATCGGTTTGTATGGCTGCAAAAGTACACCAAAAGAAGAACAAGCTGCTGAAGAAGTAGAAGTGGTTGAAGAGGTAGTTGAAGAACCAGTTGAAGAAGTAGTTGTTGACTCAACTGAAGTAGTAGAAGAAGCAGTAGAAGCTGAAGCTGAAGAGGAAAAAGAAGAAGAATAAATTTCCCAGTCTAAGATCCGGTTTAAAACTGATTAAAGAAAGATTATTCCCAAAAAGGGACTATACGAAGGGAATTATGGTTAGTAAGAAAGTTTCGTAGTTTATTACTATGAGGCTTTTTTTGTGTCTATTGTATAAATACTAGTGTCAAGTCAAAAAGGCATAAAGAGTAAAAGTATTTTTTATTATTTCCTTAAAGTAGGTATTAATAAGATAACTAAGGTGCCAATTACTCCAAGTAGTGCCACTATTATCTTGACCGGAATAATTTTTATAAATATATAAATAGATAAACCAATCATGACCCACATCACGATAAGCGAAATAATTTTGCTACGTAATGATATTGATCGTGTTTCTCTGAAATTATATATGTATTTGCCAAGTAATTTATGATCTAATAACCATGAGTATAAACGATCTGAACTTCTGACATAACAACCGGCTGCTAATAATAAAAATGGTGTTGTTGGCAGTCCTGGTATGATTATACCAATAAAACCTAATCCAAGAAAAATTGATCCAAATAAAATCAAAATATGTTTAATCATATACTAAGTTCTATTAATAAATATATCAAATTCAGAGTGTAATTCGTCTGACTCTAAGGATTTTATCCGGTTATTGTTTTACTTATCAGATTTTTAAGAAATTAAACAACATTGAAAAAACGTTATTTTGTAAACAAAGGAGTTTTTTTATTTGAACTATATTTAGCCTCAAAATAAAAATAATTGCACCATTCCTGTAATTACCTCACCTGTTTCATGATCGAGTTCAGATCCGAACATGCTATGTGGAATAGAATAAATTAATAACAGTATCACAGCAGCCAGGACTGTTAAGGAAGGTTTTTCACGTTTCCGGTTTCCTGCAATTGCTATCACCCAGAAAATAAAAGCAATTAGGAGCTTATTATCTGTGAGGTCCCATCCAAAAGGGATTCCTGTCCAATATTCACCAAAAGCGTGGAATTGAACAATAGGCCCCAGGATCAATCCTCCCAGGAATAGCAAAGCCAGTGTAATTCTACCATAGAACCTTTGTTTAGGATGTTTCATAAATCCTATGATGCCGGAGAAGTTTGACAGCAACATAGCAGCAAACATGATAATAATATGAGGTACAAGAACACCTGCCGGAACACTCCCTTTAAACCGGATGATCACCGGGTTGTTTTCAAAAAGGTCAATCTCTTCATTCCGGGTTGAAAGTTTTAGGAAATATTCAAGTTTCCCGGCAGGAGATTGATGAGGTAAATTCCCTGTTAGTAACTCTCCTTCACGATTTAAAAGGATAGTCTGCCAGCTATCATTTGTCGGATATTTTCTATAAGATAATTCTCCCTGAACATAATTATCAGCTATCTCCAGTTTAATCGGGCATGCATCATCGCCGCCATGACTCCTTGGTAATTCAATTTCATAGTTTTTGCCATCAAGTGTAATATTTATTTCTTTGGCATAGGTTGGCCCGGTTTTCCTCTGATAGTATGCAGCTGCAATAGTTATTATAAATGCAAGTAACCAATATAGTTTTGTATTAGGAGTTTTCGCCATTTGTCTAAAGTTGGATTAGTAACACCTTTTTTTCATTATCTCTAATTACTTCAATAGTAATAGTTTGTCCTTGCTTTAGTTTCTCAAGCCTGTACATATAATCATATATATTCTTTATCGCTTTTCCATTGATTGCAATGATAATATCTCCATCCTCCATGCCGCCTTTATCAGCCGGGCGATCCGCTAACACAAAATCAGCTCGTAATCCGTTCTTCACCTGTCCGGCAAAATCAGGCATTATACCAAGTGTAATTCCTTTTCGGCGCTTCATTCGTTGCTGTCCTGTCTTAGGACCGGCTTCCTGGAATACTAACGAAGAATCTCTGTTTGCCAGTTCCCATGTAAGATAATATATATAGTCAGATACAGATTTCAGTCCTTCGAAATTAACTTGTTCAATATCATCTTCAGGTGTATGATAATCAAGATGCGGCCCTGTTGAGAAAAAGAAAACAGGAATTTCTTTTCCATAAAAGGAAGCATGATCCGATGGACCGTATCCTTCAGGAGACTTAGCCAGGTTGAAGTTCTTACTGCCTGTAATAATATCAAGAAGTTCGGAGCCTGAAACGGAGGTTTCGGTGCCGCCGATCTGCAATGACTTTTCATTACTTAACCTGCCAACCATGTCAATGTTTATCATGGCACTTATTTTTTCAATAGGAACAACAGGATTATTCACGAAATACTTTGAACCAAGCAGACCCATCTCTTCTGCACCAAAAGTAATAAAGATTATGCTTCTGCGCAGGGAATCGCGGTTATATGAAAGTTTCTCAGCGATTTCAAGCACTGCGGCAACACCTGATGCATTATCATCTGCGCCATTATGAACAGCAGTAGTATCAGGCTTCCTGGATCCGGTATTGGGACCTCCCATGCCAAGATGGTCATGGTGTCCTCCAATAAGAATATATTCATCTGCAAGGTCAGGATCATTTCCTTTTATCATACTAATTATATTCTGTGTTGTTGATTTATCCTGCAGAACTTCAGATAATCCCCTGATAATTATACCGGTTTCAAATACTTCCGGACTGCGTTGTTCATTAAGTTTTTTCTCGAGCTTTTCAATATTTCTTCCTTCTCCTTTTAAAATGTCATCTGCAACATTTCTTGTTATATGAAGTACCGGAATGTCAACAGGGGCTTTTTGTGTTTCAAGATCAACAAGTTTGTCTTTCTGATCAAATTTGGGTCCTGATACAAATAATACACCGGCTGCACCATGATCACCTGCCAGCATTACTTTATCCCTGTCTCCACTGTAAGGGATAAAAGGACTGGTAAGACTGTCAATTTCAGGATCTCCGCGAAGAATGATCAGCCATTTGTCAGTAACATCAATACCTGAGTAATCGTTCCATTTCAGATCTTTATCGTCAATCTCAAAACCATAACCTACAAAAACAGCTTTTGCTTTGGTAATTGCATTCCCTGAGAAAGAAAATGGAGCAAAATCTTTATACAGTTCTAAGGTAGTATTACTGTATTTAAGTGAGTTATTCTCACCCGGTTTTATATTTGTTATAACTTCAAAATACTGTTTCCCTTCATCTGCTATTAGCTCAATCCCCATTTCCCGGAATTCTCCGGTGAGCCAGTCAGACAAAACCTTGTCTTCCGGAGTTCCGGGATACCGGCCTTTAAGAGAGTCAGAAGCCAGAAATCCGATGGTCTCTTGTAATTCCTCCACGGTTATTTCCGGTTTGTCAATATGGTAACTGGTGCAACTATAATATAACAAAGAACTGATTAATAGCATTGTAAGTAAATACCTGTAGGTTTTCATAATATAAGATTATTTGGTTTAAAAAATTGTTTGCAAATATAGCAGATTATTGGGGAAATGAATGAATGAATGAATGATTAAATGCTTAAATGATTGCTTTTGCCTGTTTTCTGCCAACTGCCTATTGCCAACTGCCAACTGATCAGATGTCTTTAAGCATGATCTTCATTAATTGTTTTGCAGCTTCTTTTCCTCTTTTTTTAATAATATCCCGTGGTGTATTATCGCCAACTTCATATGTGATAGATTCTGCTTTTATTTCATTGAAGAACCAGTTTTTTGATACTTGCGAGGTTATACCTGTGGGTTCAGGATTAAAAGAATTATCCGGGAATAGCTGATTTATTGAATTTACCCATTTTAATGTAATTCCTTTTTTATCAGGATTAACATTTTTCTCTGAATAATAAAAAATATCTTCCTGTGTGGAGTGAAAATCGATCCCGAAACAAACTCTTGCATTTTGTTTCTTGATTTTCTCAAGTATATATTTCCTGAAAGCAAATGTTTCGGGTTGATGAAAATGCCGCCAGTCACGGTTCAGGTCAATACCTCCGGCATTATGCCGCCAATGACCGTTATCAACACCATCAGGATTCATCATAGGTACAACAATTGTTTCAAACTTTTTCCTGAATTTTCTTGCAAGACGAGTGTTATCAGAAATAGATTCAACAAAAGCTATCATTTCCTTATATCCTGTTATCTCGGGTGGATGTTGCCTGCTAAGAATTACAAGCAGGTTCTTCCCATCTGATTCGGAAATGGATAACCCGTAAAGTGGTCTTCCCAGTGTGCTGTAACCAATTGTATGTCTGCTTATAAATTGCTTTTTTACCATTTTGTCTACCCATCGTATACATACGTCAGAAGTAATATTCTCCTGGGCAGATATGCTGATAGTATCATGCTTTAGATGGACTCTAAACAGGGCAGATGTATCGCCGGGTTCTGAAAAATAATCAGAGGGATCAACAGGGACCCAATGTTTATTGTCACTGCTTAGTTTAGGATAATATCTGTGTCTACCGTGTTTATAACTTAGTTTAAGATATATGGTTTGCTCAGTTTCTGACCATATACGAAAAGCATACCATGGACTCATATTTACAGGATGATTTTCGGGGAGTATTTGTACTTGTAATGTACTGTCATTAATCATGAACATGTCATTCAGCCTGGCACCGGGAAACATATTATCTGCACTTACACCTGTCTCAGGGAACCGGAATATTTGTTTAACCTGGTATTCGATCGGTTTTGACCGGGTGTCGACCAAATCGGAAGAGTCAACAATGTCAGGCCAAGGAACATTAACCGGTTGACTATAAGAGAACAGAAAATTAAAATTTAAAAAGAGAATAGCTATTATTCTGATGAAATTCATTTTTTAAGTGTTAAGAGTGAATAATGTTTTATATTTTTGAGTTAAGAAATACAAAATTAATAAAGAAGAATAAGATGAAATTCAGACACAAAGTTAATTTTTTCACCATTATTATTTGTCTGTTAGTTATTATTACCGGTTTACATGCCCAGGAAATTGCTATTACTGAGGAAGATAAAGTTCCTTTTTATACACTGCCGGAAATTCTTATATCAGGGGAAGGTAAAAAGATAGATAATACTTATGAATGGTTGCAGATACGAAGACCGGAGATCCTTGATATGTTCCGGCATCAGGTTTATGGAAAAGTTCCGGAAAATGAAATAAAAGTCAGCTTTGTTCCATCTGAAACGAAATATATGGCTTTATCCGGTAAAGCAGTTAGGAAAGAAATTTCTATAATTGTTTCAAACGGAATTGATTCAGTAAATATCTCTCTCCTGATTTATCTGCCTGACAAAAAATCTCAACCGGTACCACTATTTATAGGATTGAATTTTTATGGAAACCATACTATTAATTCTGACCCGGGAATAACCATAACCCAAAGTTGGATGAGAAATAAAAAAGAGTTTTATATCACCGAAAACAAAGCTACAGATATGTCACGTGGTGTCAGGCAGTCCTGCTGGCCGGTTGAAAAAATTCTTGATCGGGGATACGGACTGGCTACTATATACTATGGTGACATTGATCCTGATTATGATGATGGATTTAAAAATGGCATACACCCTTTGTTTTATAAGGGAAACCGGCAAAATCCTGCTCCGGATGAATGGGGATCAATATCTACCTGGGCATGGGGACTTAGCAAAGCCATGGATTATTTTGAAATTGATCCGGATATTGACCAGAACAAGGTTATAGTGTTTGGCCATTCAAGACTTGGAAAAACAGCTCTGTGGGCCGGTGCCCGGGATTCAAGATTTGCAATTGTTATTTCAAATAATTCAGGATGTGGCGGAGCAGCATTATCCCGAAGAGCATTTGGTGAGACAGTAAAAAGGATCAATACAGTTTTTCCGCACTGGTTTTGCAAAAATTTTCATCAGTACAACAATAATGAAGAAAAACTACCCGTAGATCAACATATGCTTATTTCCCTGATTGCCCCAAGACCTGTATATATTGCAAGTGCCTCTGAAGATCTCTGGGCAGATCCAAAAGGGGAATTTCTGTCAGCTATGTTGGCTGAGAAAGTCTACAAATTATTTGGAAAAGAAGGACTTGGAGTAACAGAAATGCCAGAGGAAAACCAGCCTGTAAATCAGGGGTATATCGGATACCATATACGGCATGGAAAACATGATATTACCTGGTACGACTGGCAGAATTATCTCGATTTCGCTGATCATCATTTCTCTCAAAAGGATTAATCTCCAAAAAAAAAATCTTATAAATTTTCGTGTTTATATTTTGTAGTTACAATTGTTTATTTTATTTTCGACCAATTGGTTAAACCAAAATGTTTAATTATATGGTTGAAAAAATAGATAAAAGACACACCGGTACTGAAAAAATCATACTTGATGCAGCCCGCCATGTTTTTATAAGAAAAGGATTCGATGGTGCCAGAATGCAGGAGATAGCTAATGAAGCCAATATAAATAAAGCTTTATTGCACTATTATTTCAGGAATAAAGATAAGTTGTTTATGGCAATTTTTGTGGAGGTTATTCAATCTTTTATATTATCAACTGTAAAGCTTATCCGGAATCCGGGGCATTCGGTATTTGATAAAATCAGACTTTTTGTTGAAAAGTATATAAGCTTTATTCAGGGTAACCCGTATTTACCGGGTTTTATTTTAAATGAACTTAACCGGCGACCTGACAGACTGGTTGGTATATTTAAAAGTTCAGGACTTGAACTTGATTATTTTTACAGTCAAATTGAAAAGGAGATAAGGGAGGGGAAGATAGAGCCGGTTGAACCTGAACATCTTTTAATAAACATGATTTCTATGTGTATTTTTCCGTTTGTCGGAAAACCTATGATCAATACAATTATACTTTCTAATTCGGAAAAAGATTTCAATTTGTTTATGGAAGAAAGAAAAAGAACAATACCGGAGTTCATAATCAATTCAATAAAGAAGCAAAAAAAGTAAATGAACTAAAATATCCTAAAATGAAGCAAATATTATCAGTTTTATTGTTACTCGTTTCTATCGTAGGATCTTCACAAGACCCACTGGTTTTAGAATTGTCAGAATGTATTGAGAAAGCATTGAGTAACCACCCAAAGTACTTGGATAGTGTTTATTTAACTGAAATAAGTAGATTGAAGATGCAAAATGTCCGAACAGGCTTTTATCCGCGGATTAACATGAATGCTAAAGCTCAGTATTTGTCTGATGTCATAGATATTGGAGTTAAATCGGCTATTCCTGGTCTGGAATTTCCGTCACCACAGAATGATCAATATAATTTAACTCTTGATATAAGTCAGATTATATATGACGGTGGTATTATCCGCTCTCAGGAAGATTTGGCACAACTTTCCGGAATGGTAGATAATCAGCAGCTTAAAGTAGAGTTATATCAAATAAGGGAAAGGGTTAACACTTTGTTTTTTAATATACTGTTCCTTCAACAAAAATCAGAGTTGATCAAATTAGCAGCAGGTCATCTTTTGGAAAAAAGAAAAGAAATTAGTTCAGCCGTTGATAACGGTCTCGTCACTCAATCAGATATTGACCTGCTGGATGCTGAAATACTAAAATTAAACCAACAATTTTCTGAAGTGAGCTTTAGTGTATTATCCGGAATTCAGGGGCTTGAAATATATATGGATACCCTTTTACCTGGAAACATATTGCTAAGCAAACCAAAGCTTGAAGTGAATTATTCCGGTTTGGTAAAGAGACCTGAATATCCTTTGTTCGACTATCAGTTAAAACAACTATCGATTAATGATAATCTTTTAGAGGCTTCAAAAAGACCTAAAGTTAGTGGCTTTGGACAGGTAGGTTATGGAAGACCGGGATTAAACTATATGAATGATGAGTTCGACTCATTCTATATTGTTGGAGCAAGATTTACATGGAATGTATGGGATTGGAATAAGACCAATAGGGAAAGAGAACAGATTGCACTAAGGAAGAACCTTGTTTCATCACAGAAAAAAACCTTTGATGAAAACCTTTATATTTTACTATCCCGCGTAAGAAAAGAAATTCAGAAATGGCAGGTTATGATTGAACGTGATTTGGATATAATTGAACTTACTTCAAAAGTTGTGAAAACTTCGGAATCACGATTAAAAAACGGAGTGATAACTACTGCTGATTATATTAATGATCTCCACCGTGAAATTCAGGCAGAAATCAATATGGAACTTCATGAAATAAGACTTATAGAATCGAAAACAAGATATATGACATTGAAAGGATGGTAGTAATGAGGAAGGCTATGGAAGAAAAAAGAGAAAAACTAATAAAGCCCGTTTATGAAGCTAAACAAATTTTGAATTAAAGTACCAAATAGTAAATACCAAATAGCAAATAACAAATAACAAATAAATTCCAAAAATCAAATATTTAAAATACCAAAAAAGATCAAATATCAATTATTAAACCTGCCCGCCGTACCAACGGCACTTTAGGCAGGCGGGTGACCGAAACTGTTTTGAATATTGAAATTTTGGTCATTGAGATTTATTTATTCACAAGTTAATTAATTTTAAAGGTGTTCATGAGATCACTTCGTTAAGTTGTATTTTGGTGCTTGTAATTTGTGATTTTGATTTAAACGTGATTATGGTAAGACACTAAATAACTTAAAATATGAAAAGAATAAAATTTAGAACTAATTTCTTATCAGGACTGTTAATCATTTCAATTATTCTGACCATATCCTGTACACAGAACGAGCAGGAGGCTGATGCGTATGGTAACTTTGAAGCGCATGAGATCATCGTTCCATCTCAATCAACAGGTATTCTTAATAGTTTTACGCTTAAGGAAGGTGACCGGCTAAAAGAGGGAGAAAAGGTCGGATGGGTGGATACTACACGCTTATTCCTTCAGAAGAAACAACTCTATGCACAAATTAATACCATAAACACAAAATATTTAGGTAATAGAGTAGAAATTAGTGTTTTGGAAGCTGAGAAATCCAACCTGATACGCGAGAAAAAACGTTTTGAAAAACTTCTTGCAGATGGAGCTGCAACATCAAAACAAATGGATGATATAAATGGTAACCTCAAGGTATTGAATAAGAAAATTGATGCTGTCAGAGCTCAATTAAATAGCATATTAGCTGAAAAAGATGTAGTAACAGCAAATATTGACCTGGTTAATGATCAGATAGTTAAGAGTATTATACTGAACCCTGAATCAGGTACTGTACTGGAGAAATATCTTGAGCAATACGAAATTGTAGTTCCCGGGAAAGCCCTTTATAAACTTGCAGATCTTAACAATATGATATTGAAAGCCTATATCAGCGAACCTCAATTATCAGAAGTTGAATTGCAACAAAAGGTAAATGTAATTATTGACGGGATCAATGGAGAAAAAATAAGGTTTGAGGGAATTGTAAGCTGGATCTCATCTGAAGCTGAATTTACTCCAAAGATAATTCAAACCCGTGAAGAGAGAGTAAATCTTGTTTATGCAATAAAAGTAAGGGTTAAGAATGACGGCAGAATAAAAATCGGTATGCCGGGGGAAGTAAGGTTTAAGAATGGAATAGAGTGAATAATGGAATGATGGAAGAATGGAATATTGGACAACCCGTAACCCGAAACCCATAACTCGTAACACGTTGGGAGGATGAAGTGTAAATAGAGAAGAATGATGTGAAGAAAAATGCGAATAGCTTAACTTTTAACTTATATGGCTCTTAACATAAATAACATCAACAAGAGTTTCGAGGGATTACAAGCCCTCAACGATATTACTTTCTCTGTCAGGGAAGGTGAGTTATTTGGACTAATAGGTCCTGATGGTTCGGGAAAGACAACTCTTTTCAGAGTAATTACTACATTGTTACTTCCGGACAGGGGAGAAGTTAATCTTTTTGGTCTGGATGTATTAAAAAACTACAAAAAGGTCAGACAATTAGTCGGTTATATGGCAGGCAGGTTTTCACTATATCACGATTTGACTGTTGAGGAAAATTTGAAATTTTATGCTACTGTTTTTGGTACTACAGTTGAAGAAAACTATGACCTGATAAAAGATGTTTATTGCCAGATAGAGCCTTTTAAAACGCGTAAAGCGGGGAAATTATCAGGAGGAATGAAACAAAAACTGGCACTTTCCTGTGCCCTGATCCACAAACCGCGATTACTTGTTTTAGATGAACCTACTACAGGTGTGGATGCTGTTTCAAGGAAGGAGTTCTGGGATATGCTTAAACGACTTCAGAAAAAAGGAATTACAATTCTTGTGTCAACCCCTTATATGGATGAAGCTTCGTTGTGCGACAGGGTTGGTTTGATACAAAAGGGGAATTTGTTATCGGTTAATAAACCGGAGAACATAATTGCAGAATATCAAAGGGAACTGTTATCAGTTTCTTCAGATAATTTATACAAGCTGGTAAATGACCTGAGGAATGATGAAGATACACATTCGGCATTTCTTTTCGGTCATTCAGTACATCTTACACGCAAAGACCGCCAAGCATCTGCCAAACAAGTAATAAAATACCTTAAGGACAAAGGACACGAAAGAATATATGTTAAGGTTATTAAACCTGAGATTGAAGATTGTTTTATGGATCTGATGCATGAAGAGGACGAAATTTGACAGAAAATTACAAAATACAAATAACAAAAATCAAATAAATACCAATATTTAATATACAAATTCCAAACTTTAAAGAATGATTTTAAAATTTTGAATACTTCGACCAAGCTCAGTACAAGCATTGTATTTTTGAATTTGAAATTTATTTATTCACAAAATAATTAATTTTAAAGGTGTTCCCCGAAAAAAACGGGGCAGGCTGTGAGATCACTTCGTTAAGTTGTTATTTGAGTTTTGATTAATTGGAATTTCCGGTTTATCCGGGTTAGGTTTTGATTGAATTATAATAGTAAAATGAACGAACAAAAGGAAACCATTATCACTGTTAAAAACCTTGTAAAGAAATTTGGAAACTTCAAGGCGAATGATAACCTGAGTTTTGAGGTATTCAAAGGAGAAATTTTTGGCTTTCTTGGTGCAAATGGTGCAGGAAAAACAACAGCTATTAAGATTTTGTGTGGACTATGGGCGCCTACTTCAGGTGAAATTAATGTAGCCGGATTTGATATATATACTCAAACTGAGCAGGTTAAAAAAAACATAGGGTATATGAGCCAGAAATTCTCTTTATACGAGGATATCACAGTGTTTGAGAATATCCGGCTTTTTGGTGGTATATATGGACTATCCAGGCGGGAAATAGCTCAGAGAGCCACTGATTTGATGCGCAGACTTGATCTTGAGCATTCGCGTGATAAACTAATATCTTCTTTACCATTGGGTTGGAGACAAAAGCTTGCTTTTTCGGTTGCAATACTGCATAAGCCAAAACTGGTTTTTCTTGATGAACCAACCGGTGGTGTTGATCCGGTTACCAGAAGAAAATTCTGGGATCAGATATATGAAGCCGCTGATAGAGGAATAACAGTTTTTGTTACTACTCATTATATGGATGAGGCTGAGTATTGTGACAGGGTTTCGATAATGGTTGATGGAAGAATTGCTGATCTTGACACACCGTCAGCCCTGAAGGGAAAATACAGGGTTAAAAACATGAATGAAGTTTTTCTTAAGATTGCCAGGATAAAACCTGACGAATATAACAAATTAGAGCCCATCTATAAAGTCCGAAAGTTTAAATAAATAATAAAAATCACAAATGACAAGCACCAAATCTCAAATAAATCACAAATGACAAGCACCAAATAACAAATAAATTCCAAATCACAAAAAATAAATCTCAAATAAACTACAATCAACAAAACAAAAAAAATCAAAACAGAATTAACCGATATATTGTTTTTGCGTCTTTTTTTTTTTGAACATTGGTATTTGATATTTATTTATTATTTGTTATTTGTTTTTTGATATTTGGTGCTTAATTCAAAACTTGTGTGACTTTATGAACAAACACTAAAAATTAAGGATGAAAAGATTCTGGGGTTTTGTATTAAAAGAATTTTTACACATTTTCCGCGATCCTCGTACTATGCTTATCCTGTTTGGTATGCCAATAGTTCAGATACTGCTTTTCGGTTATGTGATTACCAACGAAATAAAAGATATTAAAATAGCAATTCTCGATCAGTCAAAAGACCCTGTTACTATTGAACTAACAAATAAAATTATTTCATCCGGATTTTTTATACTGGATCGTAATATAAAGAACATAAATGAAGTAGAAGATGTTTTCAAGGAAGGAAATGTCAGGCAGGTGATAATTTTTGAATCAGGTTTTGGAAGAAAGCTTAAAAGAGAGGGAACTGCAAATATACAATTAATTGCAGATGCTTCCGATGCCAATACTGCTAATCTTGTTGTGCATTATACAATGGCAATAATTAATGATTTCGTAAGAGAACAGAATAAGTTAACCGGCTCACCAATACAATTTATCCCTGAAGTCAGGATGCTTTATAATAATGAATTAAAAGGGGTTTATATGTTTATTCCGGGGATAATGGCTATGATCCTTATACTTGTATCAGCCATGATGACATCTATCTCTATTGTAAGGGAAAAAGAACTTGGTACTATGGAAACTCTGCTGGTCTCACCACTCAGACCAACACAAATAATTCTTGGAAAAGTTACTCCTTATGTTGCTTTGTCATTTATTAATGCTGTTACCATTATAGTTATGGGGAACCTGGTTTTTGGTATGCCGGTGCAGGGAAGTATAATATTGCTACTTGCAGAAAGTATCTTGTATATTCTCCTTGGTCTTTCACTTGGGATACTTATTTCAACCATAACTAAATCTCAACAAAATGCAATGTTTATTTCTCTGTTTACTTTAATGATCCCCACAATTTTGCTATCAGGCTTTATTTTCCCAATTGAAAATATGCCAAAAATTTTACAGTGGCTGAGCTTTTTCATACCACCCAGGTGGTTTATCTCTATAATAAAGAATATAATGCTAAAAGGTACAGGACTGATGTATGTGTGGAAAGAAACATTGATACTTATTGTTATGACTTCAATATTTTTCGGTTTAAGTATCAGGAAGTTTAAAATAAGACTTGAATAGACGAGGGAGCGAATGACGTTCGCGTTAGCGAACATTTGACGGGAGCGTCAGCGACCAAATGACACGAGCGGTAGCGAGTACTTGACACGAGCATCAGCGAGTATATGACGTGAGCGTTAGTGAACAAATAATATATGAAAACAATACTTTTTTTAATACAAAAGGAATTATTACAGATCTTACGGAACAAAACCATGCTGCCAATAATTTTTATTGTTCCGATAGTACAATTATTGATCCTCGTACATGCTGCTACCCTGGAAATGAAAAATATTGATATGTACATTGTAGATAAAGACCTTTCGTCAACTTCAAGGGGTATTGTACAGAAATTTGAAAGTTCACCATTCTATCATATCAATCACCATTCATTTTCAATGCAGGATGCTGAAAATGAGTTAAAAAAAGGAAATATTGACATTATACTTCATATACCTTATGGTTTTGAAAGTGAACTAATAAAAGGTAATGATTCCGGATTACAACTTCTTATCGACGCTATTAATGGCACTGCCGCGGGGTTAATACAGAGTTATACACAAGCTGTTCTGGCTGACTACAACAGGAATATAATGCTCAAATGGACCTCTCCAGTCATAAAAGAAAAACCGCTGTCTATTGAAATTACCCATTCATTCTGGTATAATCCTGAACTGAATTATCAGACATATATGGTACCAGGTATTCTCGTTCTGCTTGTTACTCTTATCGGGATGATCCTCACATCGCTTAACCTTGTGAGGGAAAAAGAACTGGGGACGGCAGAGCAGATAAACGTAACCCCAATTCGTAAATATCATTTCATTACAGGTAAACTTTTCCCTTTTTGGATAATTGCATTATTTGAACTGGCATTCGGTCTTCTAATCGGGAAACTTATATTTGATATACCAATTGTTGGTAATCTGGGACTCTTGTTTTTATTTGCAGCGGTATATCTATTCGCAATTTTGGGTGCAGGATTATTTTTTTCAACTCTTGCCTCAACACAACAACAGGTAATGTTTATAAATTTCTTTTTTATGCTGCTGTTTATTTTGATGAGTGGTTTGTTTACCCCTGTAGAAACTATGCCCGACTGGGCCCGGGTTATTAATATTGCCAATCCTATGGCTTATTTTATGCGTGTAAACAGAATGATACTACTAAAAGGATCAGGATTTTATGATATCCTTCCCGAATTTGTATCAGTTAGCATATATGCACTGATTATCCTGAGTCTGGCTGTCTGGCGATATCGAAAAACAGTATAGAATGATTATCCGGTAATTTGTGTAATGCCGCCAATTCCATTTCTTCCCCTTGTAGTTTTGAACAATTAGCTTTAACTTGTGCACCAAATCTAACCCTAAACAGATGAAATTTGATCCGGCAGCAAAATTACAGCAGAGCATAAACCTGAGTGCTTACGATGGTGTAAATCCTGCAATATCCGATTCCGCAACATTTGCTTTTTCCAAAGCGGAGTTAATGTCTGATACTTTTGAAGGCAAAACGGAAGGTTGTTTTCTTTATTCCAGGCACTGGAACCCTACAAACCAGATACTTTCTTCCTGTCTTGCAGCTATGGAGGGAACTGAAGCAGGATGGGTTACCGGTTCGGGAATGTCAGCTATTACCTCTGCAATTCTGCAAATCTGTAATTCAGGTGATCATATTGTTTCAAGCATTACTACCTATGGCGGTACATATGCATTCTTGCAGAATTGGCTTCCTAAATTCAAAATCGAAGTAACTTTTGTTGATATCACTGACCTTAATGCTGTTGAACAGGCGATTCAATCCAATACCCGAATAATATTTACCGAGACTCTTACAAATCCTTTACTTCAGGTAAGTGATATCTCTGAACTGACAAAGATCTCAAAGAAAAACGGGCTAAAACTTGTTGTGGATAATACTTTTACTCCCATGATCTTTTCTCCCCACCTTCTGGGTGCTGATGTAGTTGTTCATAGTCTTACAAAATTTATAAATGGAAAGAATGATTGTGTAGCCGGTGCAATCTGCAGTTCTGATGAATTCCTTGATTCACTTATTGATGTTCACTCAGGAACTGCTATGTTGCTCGGACCTGTACTGGATCCTATGCGATCATCTTCCATTCGTAAAAACCTGTTCACTCTGCATATACGTATGAAAAAGCATAGTGAGAACGCTATGTACCTCGCAAAAAAAATGAAAGAAAATGGGATTAAAGTAAGATACCCCGGTTTGCCAGAGCATTCGCAGCATAATACATTCAAGAAAATGATGAATAAAGGTTATGGGTTTGGGGGTATTTTAACTTTGGATATGGAAACCTCTGATAACGCGGGAAAATTGATGACAGCAATGCAGGATGACGGGGTAGGTTACCTGGCTGTTAGTCTTGGTTATTTCAAAACACTTTTCAGTAACTCAGGCACTTCAACATCTTCTGAAGTACCTATTGAAACACAGAAGGAAATGGGACTTTCCCCGGGACTGGTTAGAATGTCAATAGGACTTGACCAGGATATTGAACTGACCTGGAAAAAAATTAAAAACTGTCTGAATAAAAGCTGAAAAGTTTATTATGTACAGTTAAAAACCTTAGCCTCAGCCTAATACTTATTTAATCAACGAATAATCTTAAAGTTCCTATAAATTGAAACATGAAAAAACTGAGCCAATTTATCAAAAACCTGATCGAATTTCTCACTGTCGGAATATGGAAAATGCCTCTTCATGAGGGCCCCGGGGTAAAATCATTCCTGATCAAACAGTTAAGGATTATTATGCTTGCCTTTCGTGGTTTCTCCGAAGACAAGGTCCAGTTGAGAGCCTCAGCTCTTACTTTCTATTCACTTCTTTCAGTAGTGCCAACCCTGGCAATGATATTCGGGATAGCTAAAGGTTTCGGGTTTCAGAACAAACTCGAAGAAGAACTTGTAAATGGGTTTGAGGGACATGAAGAAGCATTGAATTGGATAATAAACATGGCAAGAAATTACCTCGAGAATGTCAAAGGAGGTGTAATTGCCGGTATCGGTCTTATTGTCCTTTTTTGGACTGTGATGGGGCTGCTAAGTAATATTGAACGGTCATTTAACGGTATCTGGCAGATAAAGAAATCAAGACCTTTTTTTAGAAAATTCAGCGATTATCTTTCTATTATGCTCATTGCCCCGATATTCTTTTTTGTTGCAAGTAGTGCCAATGTATTCATTACCTCACAAATTGACATGATTACAACAGAAGTTGCTTTCCTGGGTCAGATTAAACCGGTAATAAACTTTTTCCTTCATTTTATACCCTATTTTCTGATTTGGTTTCTTCTAACCATCGTTTATATGGCTATGCCTAATACTAAGGTGAATTTTACCTCGGCACTGGTTGGTGGTATTATTGCCGGTACCCTTGTGCAATTGTCGCAGTGGGGGTATGTATATTTCCAGATCGGTGTTTCAAGATACAACGCATTATATGGTAGTTTTGCCGCCCTTCCATTGTTTCTTATCTGGCTACAGATCAGCTGGCTGATAGTGCTTCTTGGAGCGGAAATATCATTCGCGAAACAGAATGTGGCAAGATACGAGTATGAGTATGATTCATTGAATATTAGTTATAAATTGAAGCGTATTTTAACTTTACTTGTTGCTAATCATGTGATAAAAATTTTTGAGAAAGGCGATAGTCCTCTTACATCTTATCAGTTGGCAAAAGAACTGAAGATCCCTGTCAGAATGGTCAGGGATATTACATTTGAGCTTACTGAAGCAGGGATTTTCTCCGAAACACTTAGACAAAATCCAAAAGAAAAAGCATATCAACCGGGCAGGGACATTCATGCCATTACGGTGCATTCAGTCCTGAAGAAACTGGAAAATAAAGGTATGAAAAAGATGACTTCTGCAGGTAGTAAAGAATACCTGAAGATTGCCGGAGTAGTGGAAGATTTCGAACAAACTATTGAAAACTCACCATCAAATATTTTGCTGAAAGATATTTGATTGGGAAATGAGTGAATGAAGAAATGATTAAATGATTAAATGACTAAAATGATAAAAAGTTACGAGTTACGGGTTACGAGTTACGAGTTCACGCTTTTTCGCCCTTTGCTCTTCTCTCAACACTTTTGTCTTTTGTCTTTTGCCTTTTCTTTTTCTTACTCAAATTCCCGGAATGCCTTTTTTATCCTTTCCATTGCGTCCCTTAATTGTTCCTCAGTAATGGTAAGGGGAGGAGCGAACCGGATAATATCACCGTGTGTTGGTTTGGCAATTACGCCATATTCTTTCATGGTTAAGCATACATCCCATGCTTCTTTTCCACCTTTTGGAGCAATTACAACAGCATTTAATAACCCTTTTCCCCGCACCAATTTTATCATTTCTGATTCAATATTGCGAAATTCGTTCCTGAATATTTCTCCAAGTCTTTCAGCATTTTCAGCAAGTTTTTCTTCTTTAACAACTTTAAGAGCTGCTATGGCAACTTTTGCTGCTACTGGGTTTCCTCCAAATGTTGATCCGTGTTCACCGGGTTTGATGGTTAACATAATATCATCATCAGCCAGAACTGCTGATACCGGTAAAACCCCTCCTGATAAGGCTTTACCGAGAATAAGAATATCAGGTCGCACACCCTCATGATCGCATGCAAGTAACTTACCTGTACGTGCAATTCCTGTTTGTACTTCATCAGCAATAAACAACACGTTGTTTTTCTTACATAGGTTAAATGCTTTCTTCAGGTAACCATCATCAGGAACAAATACTCCTGCTTCACCCTGGATAGGTTCAACCAGGAATCCTGCCACATTTGGATTTTTTAATTCTTTTTCCAGTGCATCAATATTATTATATGGTATTGTAATAAAGCCCGGAGTATAAGGACCAAATTCATTTCGTGCTTCAGGATCGCTTGACATGGAAATAACTGTAATGGTTCTTCCATGGAAATTACCTTCACAAACAATTATCCTGGCTTCATTTCCAGGTATTCCTTTTTTTAAATATGCCCACTTGCGGCAAAGCTTAATTGCGGTTTCATCACCCTCAGCACCTGTATTCATGGGTAAAATCTTGTCATACCCGAAATAATTGGTGATATATTCCTCGTATTCACCTAAAACATTGTTATAGAATGCCCTGGAAGTGAGGGTAAGGATTTTGGACTGTTCAGTAAGTGCATCAACAATCTTTGGATGACAATGTCCTTGATTTATAGCTGAATAGGCAGAAAGAAAATCAAAATATCTTTTTCCTTCTACATCCCAGACAAATACACCCTCACCACGTTCAAGAACGACAGGCAGGGGATGGTAATTATGAGCTCCGAATTTTTCTTCTCGGGCCATGTAATCTTGTGACTTCATAATTTGTATTATGTTAATAAGTTAAATATTTGCAAATAAACAAATTGGAACAACTTTCGAGTAAAATAATTTTCAACAAAAATAGTTAATTCTGTACTAAAATGAAATATGTTAAGAAACAAAGTAACTCAAATAAAGAAGTGACTAAAGTTATAAGTGACTAAAGTGACTAAAATTGAAGAATCGTGAGTCGTGAAGAGTTCATGTTTTATTTTTCGGTGAAAATTTGTGCATGCATACCATGTAATGCATAATAAGCATATGGATTTTGCGAACGAAGTGAAGCAATCTCTCTTGGCTTTTCGTAAAGCTTATGACAGTCCTGAATAGTTAAAATAATTAAAACCGGACTGATACTCTGAGATTTATCCTCCTGGATGTAAGGTAGTTAGGAACAGCAAACCGGTTTGAAACATTGTCCAGATTGTTCACCGTCCTGATCCAGATGTACGAAACAGTATTATTGATATCCAGAAGGTTAAAGATCTCTGCCCCGATCCGGATTGTTTCCAGATGCCTGAAAACACTATTCATTAAACGGGAATTGTCTCCTGCTGAAAAAGTTTTTGAGAAACCGATATCCACCCTGCGATATGACGGCATTCTGAAATACTGGTCAAATCGTTCGGTAGTGGCAGGTTTGGTAGGCAATCCTGTTCCATAATGCATTATAAGGTGAACACGGTATGTTGGATTACCGGGAAAGTAGTCCTGGAAAAATAAAGAGAAATTCAGGAGCTGGTCTGTTGGTCGTGGATAGGATCCCGATGAATCATTTTCAATATCTTCCCTGGCTTGCATAATAGATAAGCTTGCCCATGACTCAGCATCATCCACAAACTCGCCATTTATTTTCAGATCGATCCCGGTAACATAACCATGGGCAATATTCCGTCCTACATAATCAATACGTACATTATCGATGAAATATGGGATCAATTGATTAAGTTTCTTATAATATACCTCGGTAGTAAACTTGAATGGCCGGTCCCAGGCAATAAAATTATACTCGCTGCCTGCAACGTAATGAACTGATTTTTGAGCTTCAATATCTCTGTTGACAGATCCTTCAGGGGTCCTGAGCTCTTTATAAAAAGGGGGTTGATAATAAACCCCGGTTGACAAGTGGAACCTCCAGTAACTTAGCCAGGCAGGTTCCATGTTGATTATAACCCTGGGACTTAACAGAAATTGGCTGTTAAGGTCCCAGTAATGTAATCGCAGTCCACCAATAACCTGTATTGCTGTTGTACCAATTGAATAAAGTCCGGTATGTTGCAAATATGATGAATACCGGTTTGAGGATAATGCGTTGCTTGCATACCTGCTCTCGGCCAGATTCACTTCTTCATCGGAGTAAGGCAGGGAAAATCCGGCAGAATCAACAAGTTTCCATTCCCTGATCTGATCGTTTATTACCTCATGTTTTATCTTCAAACCCCATTCAAGAATACTTTTGCCTGACTTATATTTCCCTTTTTGAGATATTGATAATACTGTAGCATCCAGGTTGTTCCTTGCATGATCAATAAAATGACCAACCCCGATATTCATAATACTGTCTCCCAAATTCTCTGACCCAATCTCTCTGTCAAGTGCATTTAATGAGTAAAATCCTTCAATATCGAAGGTTTCCCGTTCCCTTGTGTTAAACGCTGAAATAATATTCTTTATTTCTATTTTATCATTTGGCCGGTAATTTGCAGAAACTGCCCCGGTTAATGTTGTAAATCTGTCAATTTCCTGACCATTATAAAGTACGAAAAGTTGTACTGCATCTTTCACTGTACCAAATGAAGTCCGGCGATTTTCGGGAACAAACTTATAGGAGTTCATAGCAAAATTCCCCAGAAACCCAATATTCCATTTTTCGCTTAATTCATAGTTAAGATAGGTCTGCCAATCAGTGAAAGAAGGTTTATAGTCTCCTTTAGTATCAAAAGTATTTAGAAGATATTGGTTAGATTTATACCGGAAACCGGTAATATAAGTAAACTTTTTATTTGCCGATATGTCTTCTATATGTGCTGACCCAGCAAGGAGACTAAAAGTAAAAGATCCTGAAAATTCTGTTGGGTTTCGATACCTGATATCCAGTACCGATGCCATTTTATCCCCATACGAAGCATCAAATCCCCCGGCTGAGAATTGAATGGAAGAGACCATATCGGGATTTACAAAACTAAGGCCTTCCTGTTTCCCCGACCTCACAAGAAAAGGGCGATAAATTTCAATATCGTTAACATAAACAAGATTTTCATCAAAATTTCCACCCCTCACAGAGTATTGGGAACTTAATTCATTTGAAGATGATACACCGGGCATGGTTTTAAGTATAGACTCAATACTTCCGGAAGTGTTAGGAAGAACATGAAAATCTTTCAATTCTATTTGCATGAAGCCTGGCGGTTTCTCGCGGTTTCCATATACTTCAACCTCTTTTAATTCTTTACTTGAAGACTTAAGTACAAGACTGATTGTTTTGCCTTTACCTGAAACAGTTGATACATTTATCTTCTTATTAATGTATCCAACGACTGAAATAACCAGAGTGTAGTTCTTATTGTTTTCCAGTACAAGTCTGAACATTCCGGTTGAATCTGCTGAGGTTCCGAGATTTGTACCCTCAGCATATATGTTTGCATAAGGAACAGGACCACCTGTGGTATCACGAATAGTCCCATTAAGTATATAATTCTGCTGTCCGGAAACCGGGTGTGAAAAAAAAAATAGTAAGATTAAGCTGGCATATTTCATATTGATTAAGGAAAACTATTTCTTTTACAATAACTAAATAACAAGCAATAAATTGCACCCGTTTTCATTAAAAAGCAAGCTTCTTCCCATAACAAGAAAGGCACTAAACTAAAAACAATCTATTCTAAACTACCGAAAAAACGAAGGTCCATTTGACTTTTAACATTTGACATCTGACATCATTTACTATGTCTTCTCTTCACATTTGACATTTGACATTTGACATCTGACCATAGTGAAATATGCTCCTTCCCTGGTGAAATGTTTTCGTACCTCAAATTTTACCCTGTGAAACCCCAGCATAGCTGGGAGCAACAAAGTTGCTGTTTCACAGGGTGAACAGGGC
>JADFUQ010000349.1 GCA_015222065.1 Bacteroidota bacterium | reverse complement strand
GATTTTGTACAGGGAGGTCAGCTCTCATCTTCAACAAAATACCAGATGTGCGCCAAAGGAACCGGTAAATTTACTGAAGAAGGCAGAAGACCACAGGATACGGATGATGCTGGAAACCAATTACCATACGTTGGCATTTTAGACGGTGTGGTTGAAGTTTTAGATGCTGAAGGTAATGTTACAGGTTATGAGGAAAACACCCTGGCTGTTGACGGTCAGACTTACTGGGCTGCCAGAGCATGGGGAGGTCCTACGGAAGAATTTATTCTGGATGCCAGCTATATTATGTTAAGAGAGGTTATGCTAACCTATAACTTTCAACCGGCTATCCTGAACAAAACTCCGTTAACTGGCATACAGATTTCACTCGTTGGCAGGAATTTATGGTACATCGAGGAACATATGCAGGATATGGGTATTTCACCTGAATCGGCTCCGAATACTTCAGCAGGGGCTCAAGGTATTGAAACACTCTCGATGCCTACAACGCGAACTTACGGCTTGAATGTTAAGCTTACTTTTTAAATCTTAAAAATTAAGAAAAAATGAAAACATATAAAAAAATAAATATTATTGCTGCATTGTCCCTGGCGTTGCTGCTAATGAACAATGCATGCACAGATCATTTTGAAGAGCTTAATACACCTAACAATCTTGTGACAGAGGATTTGGTAAACATTGATCTGATGTTAACACTCGTTCAGGTGCCCTCTATTATTGTTAATGTTCCATATGGCTTTGGCGATGCTCCTAATGGACATGGAACAATAGGTAATTATTGTGGCATGTCCGTATCAAATGCTAACCGCCCTTTCATGTATGGTGATGCACCGGGTGTATGGAATAATGCTTATGGGGGATATCTTAATAATTTATCAGAAATTATAAGACTATGCGAGAAGGATCCTGAAACTGCTCCTGATCTTATTAATAAGAAGGCAATAGCAAGAATAATGAAAGCCTGGGTCTTTGCAAAATTGACTGATACATATGGTAATGTTCCTTATTCTGAATCCTGTTTATCGCAAGAAGAAGCAGTTTACCGGCCAAAATATGATACCCAGCAAAGTATATACGAGGACTTGTTTAAAGAACTGAAAGAAGCGGCTGCAGAACTGGATGAAAGCAAAGATAGTTACGGTAATGCTGATGTGATATATGGCGGGGATCCTGCCAAATGGAAAAAACTTGCTAATTCCATCAGGCTCCGGTTAGCTTTACGTGTTCGTTATGCAGACGCGGCATTAGCTACAGCCAATATGAGTGATCTGACAGAGACGAATTTAATTACAACCAGGGCTGATGATGCATATGGCTTTACCGTTACAGATTATCCGGAAAATCGAAATTCTTTGTATAACTCATTAATTGAAAGAGGGTACCCACACACGTCACATTATCCCGGTAAAACAATAATTGATCTTTTAAATGATAATAATGATCCGCGTACTAAGATTTATGTCGATACAGCCAAAGCTGAATTTCCCGGAACTACTCCAGGACTGGATTATTTTGGCTACCGCGGACACCCGGTTCTTGGTAAAGTGCCGGTAGAAGAAAAATACCCGTACGGTGCTGAGTCCTGCTCAAGGTGGACTCCCTTTTGGTGGTCGCCTGTTATTGAAAGGCCTGTTTTAAGATGTTCAGAGGTTTATTTTGCCCTTGCCGAAGCTGCTCTGTTTGGAATAAAAAGCGGAGATGCAAACGCTTATTATCAGCTTGGTATTGATAAAGCTATAGAATGGACAGCGGAGTTTTACGAAACCAGTAAACCCCAAATGGCCGATGTTCTCAGTATTTATTATTCTATATTTGATGATGATTGGACCGAAGATGATGCTAATATCTTCTTTAACCATAAAGAGATGACACAAGCCGAAATTGATGCCTTCAAAGCTTCTCCGGCTTATACATTATCAGGCACCCAGGAAGAACAACTCGAACAAATAATGAATCAAAAGATGATTGCATTATTTCCTCTGGAATACCAGGGATGGGCAGAATGGAGAAGAACAGGTTACCCGAGAGTTCTTGTTGGTACTGATGGGGACAATCTTATGGGAGTGTCTCCGAGGAGAATGCCATGGCCTAACAGTGAAGAAACAGTTAATAGCGATAGCTATGCTGCAGCCCTGTCACAAATTGGCGGAGATGATGGAAGACTGGTTAAGATATGGTGGGATGCTAACCCGGCTGCTCCTCATGAACATCCCGGTACAGTAGAATCCATGGATACAACCTGGGTTAGCACTGGAAAATAGTTTTTCTATTTGGTTTCCGGGTTAATAATTAAGTAAAAAAGGTAAGTCTTCTGTGGCTTACCTTTTTTTTTACTAAAATTAAAAATGAACTGAAATGACTAAAAAAATTTGCAATTTATTCAGCCCATTCTTACTCGTTTTACTTGTTTCATATGCTTGTAATGAAACGTCACCAGTCAGTTCACCGGCTTCGAAAAAATCAAAAGAAGTATTAATTCT
>JADFUQ010000348.1 GCA_015222065.1 Bacteroidota bacterium | reverse complement strand
CCAAAAACAACCAGAATGTCAAATAAATGGACTATCATAAGCTTTACGAAAAACCATGAAAGATTGCTTCACTTCGTTCGCAAAATCTATATACTTATTAAGCTTTAATGGTATGCACGAATTTTAACCGAAAAATAAATTACCACAGGATAGACGACAGAGTAGTACTTACGATTCGTCATTGAAATATGACAGTTCAGTAATAATTAATTGGGTATAAGGCTAACACAAACCAAATTTGCTGATAAAAAACCGAATATGAGCATATATATAAAAAATATAGTAATTATTATAGTGGCATTGATGTTTTGTTCTGATATCATGGCTCAGTCAACTAATATCAAGGGAGTTATTTTTGATATAAAAAACAATCCTTTACCAGGAGCCAATATCTATATTGAAGGTACTTATGAAGGAGCTTCCTCTGATGCTAACGGAAAATTCAGTTTTATTACTAATGAAACAGGTAAACATGTTTTAAAAGCAGATTATATTGGCTTTGAGCCTTACAGGGAAGAACTTGAGTTGACCGGAAAGGATATATATATTGAACCACATCTCAAAGAATCATTTAATCAACTTAAGGCTATTACCATTACAGCAGGAGCTTTTGAAGCCAGTGAAACAAAAAAGGCGGTAATTCTGAAGTCTCTTGATATTGTTACTACAGCAGGAGCTTTAGGTGATATATCAGGTGCTATGCAAACTTTACCCGGCACATCAACGATTGGTGAATCAGGTCGTCTTTTCGTGAGAGGAGGCCATAGCGGTGAGACACAAACCTATATAGATGGCACCCTGGTTCATGAACCCTATACTACAAGTGCACCCAATACAGCAGTTCGTGGCAGATTTAATCCATTTATGTTTAGTGGTACTGTTTTTAGTACAGGCGGTTATTCAGCCGAGTACGGACAAGCTTTGTCTTCGGTATTGTTGTTAAGAACAAACGGTTTACAGCAAGAAGACCAGTTGGATCTCTCTATTCAGAGTATCGGACCCGGAGTGGCAGGCACGAAGTTGTGGAAAAGCGGTGCTGTCACTGCCAGTTTCGATTATATGAACCTTACTCCTTATATGAAGCTGATTCCTCAGAATTTAAATTGGAATAAATACCCGCAATCATATAACGGAGCAATAAGTGTAAGACAAAAAACGGGGAAAAGTGGATTGCTTAAAACCTATATAACCTATGATAAAAGTTCATTCTCATTGGATCAGGAGGACCCGGATTATTTGCCGGGAATTACCAATATTAACATAGAAAATCAATATATGTATTTCAATACCTCGTGGCTGGGAACACTTAATGATAAGTGGTCGTTAAAAACAGGTGTTTCCACCACAGGAAATCTTGATAATAATGGTCTTGGCTTTGGTGATTATTACGGACAACTGCACGGGGCTAATGCGAAAATTGCCCTGGCTAATCAGATTAGTGAAAAAATTAAAATACGATTCGGAGCAGAATATTTTTACAAGTATTCTTCTGTAAAATATAACAACGAACCACATTCGGTTCACTATCTCCTGAACTTTACCGGCAATATGATTTCCGGATTTGCAGAAGCGGACATCTATGCTTCCAATAAGTTTGTAACAAGACTGGGAGGAAGATATGAATATTCGGATTACCTGAAGAAATGCAATTTTGCACCCAGAATATCCGCCGCGTATAAAATAGATGATAAAAGCCAGTTTTCAGTAGCCTATGGAATATTCTTTCAGGATCCGGCAAATGAATATTTGATATATACAAGAAGGCTGGATTATGAAAGGGCAAATCATTTTATTTTGAATTACCAGACAATTAAAGAAAACCGGACTTTTCGGGCTGAGATCTATTATAAAGATTATAATAATCTGGTTAAGTACCGGCTTACTGATCATCTGGTACCAACGGATCATAATAATTCCGGTAGTGCTTATGCATACGGATTGGATATTTTCTGGCGTGACAGGAAAACGATCAGGAATGGTGATTACTGGATATCCTATTCCTACATTGATACTAAACGGAATTACAGGGATTATCCGGGTGAAGCGATACCGGGTTTTGTAAGTAAGCACAATTTTTCACTGGTTTACAAGTATTGGATAGAAGAATTGAGGTCGCTGTGCGGGTTTACATTTAAGTATTCAAGTCCCAGGTGTTATAACGACCCGAATAGAGCGGAGTTTAATTCGGAATCGATGACACCCTATCGCACACTAAATGTGAACTGGAGTTTCCTGTGCAGACAAAATGTAATTATTTACGCGTCAATTAGCAATGTAACCGGATTTAAACAAGAATATGGATATAATTATGCATCTTTTGCCAATGACGAAGGTTTCTATGAAAGTGTGCCTATTATTTCTGATGCGAAAAGATTCTATTTTATTGGTTGCTTTATTACGCTGACAAAAAGGGGTGAGGCTAATCAATTGGATAAATTAGAATGAGTTTATAAGAAGTGACTAAAGTGACTAAAATGAACTAAAATTAAAAATGATTATAGTGCTTAAAATTTTGTTACTAATCAGTCTGCAGTCCACAGTCAGCAGTCGGCAAGAAAGAAAAGAACAATCAAACAATTATAACATATGATCACTAGATCATATGATTCAAAATCC
Source organism: Bacteroidota bacterium (assembly GCA_015222065.1). Taxonomy (GTDB): domain Bacteria; phylum Bacteroidota; class Bacteroidia; order Bacteroidales; family VadinHA17; genus JADFUQ01. Next base: position 1,229 of record JADFUQ010000348.1, on the reverse strand, counting down.
TGAAAAGTATAAATAGTCTTGTCTTCAGATTGCCGACTGTCGACTGAAGACTGCCGACTTAAAAATGCAAAGCATAATGAGATTAGCCCTTTTAAGCATACTAAACTTTGACACTTAATAATTACAATTTTTTTAATTCTTAACCATAAAAACAAACATCATGAAAAAAGTAGTTTTATTATTAACAACAGTATTTTTAGTATTTACCTCAATGGCTGATGGACCTGAATTTCAACAGGCAATGGGGAAGACTCTGGCAGGTTATGCCGATTGTAAAACCATTGAAGATTATCAAGGTCTTGCCAATAAGTTTGAACGAATAGCCAATGCCGAAAAAGCTGAATGGCTTCCATTGTATTATCATGCCCATTGCTATATAATAATGAGTTTCATGGAGCAATCCGATATGGCAAAAAAGGATGAGTATCTCGATGTTGCTGAAATATCAGTGAACAAAATGATAGGAATGGTACCTGATGAGTCCGAGGTATATGCATTGCAAGCCTTTATGCTGACTGCCCGTCTGGTGGTTGATCCAATGACAAGAGGGCAGCAATACAGCATACTTTCAGGCAAAGCAGTTGGAACCGCTATTGCTTTAAATACTGATAACCCTCGTGCAAAATTAATTAGTATCCAAAACGAAATGGGTTCTGCACAGTTCTTCGGAAGTGATGTTTCAAAATATTGTGTTCAGGCGAAAGACCTGCTGGAAAACTGGGACGATTTCAAACCGGCTTCATCTATTCATCCGGCTTGGGGGAAAGATCAGGTGGAAGAAATTGTAAATTCATGCAAGGCAATGTCAGTGTCAGATACAGTTTCAGCACAAGACCGGTTATTTACACTGGAGCTTGAGATCACTGCACTAAGGAGTGACGAAGGTAAGGTAGCCATTCAGTTGCTAAATGAAACTGAAGCTGTTGTGAAAGAACTGTATGCTGAAATATCCGGAGGGGAATGCATAGTGAATCTTGACAGCTTGTCTCCAGGAAAATATGCCCTTAAATACTATCATGATGAAAATGAAAACGGGGAATTGGATACCGGTTTGTTTGGTATTCCTGAAGAAGGTTATGGCTTTTCAAATAATGCAAGAGGAAAATACGGTCCACCTGAATTTAAGGAATGGCTGTTTGTGCTGGATAAGGATATAAAAATGGAACTAATAACTGTTAATTAACTCATTTTAACGTAAATTTGGGCAGGTGAAAAATCAGAGAATTTCT